>CALWYM010000078.1 GCA_944385775.1 uncultured Oscillospiraceae bacterium
ATCCTTGAGCTTAACACCGAACACCCTGTGTTTAAGGTAATGGAAAAGACCATTCACGATGACCCGGAAAAGGCAAAAAAGTACGCAAAACTCCTTTACAATCAGGCAGTTTTGATTGCCGGTCTTCCCCTTGAGGACCCGTCGGAATACACCGATATGGTCTGCGAGCTGATGAACTGAATATAACGCCAAAGCCGGACCACGAAAAGGGTCCGGCTTTCTCTTATTTATCTTCTACCAAATTTTACAAATTTCTTCTTTTGATTGTATTAGAATAATGGAAATTCTTTACAGAAAGGAGAAAGGCAAATGGTAAACACGGCCATATTGGCGGCGGCTCTTGTCTGCACGCTGTACGCCCCGTCGGAATGTGAGGGCATACGGGTTTTTGCCGAAGAAGTGAGAACTGATATATATGAAAGTGCCTATGTATATGAAAGCGAGGTATATGTGCCTTTGCAGGAGGTATGCGAGACTCTGGGAGCGACGGCTGTTATATGGGACGGCGAGACGGAGGTTATGGAAGTGGAAGCTCCCGGTGCTGTTATCAGGGCCGAGGTTCACGAGCTTTATATGGAGTGCAACGGGCGGTATATTTACATACCGGGCGAGGTGCAGTACAGGCATAACAGGGTAATGGTGCCTGCCACCGCAGTGGCGTGGGCATTTGGCGGACAAGCTGAGTATCTCTATGAGGGAAGGGTAGTAAACATATCCACGGGGGAGCCGCCGGAGAGCGGCAGTAGTTTTTACGGAGAAAATGACCTTTACTGGCTTTCAAGGCTTATTGAGGCTGAGGCAGGGGGAGAGAGCATGGAAGGAAAAATTTCCGTAGGCAGCGTTGTAATGAACAGGGTGGAAAGCGATAAGTTTCCGGACACCGTGGAGGAGGTAATATTCGATAAAAAGTTTAATATCCAGTTTTCTCCGGCGTATAACGGCGCCATTTACAATACGCCCTCTGAGGATTCTGTAATTGCGGCGAAGCTGAGCCTTGAGGGGGCAAAGCCCGTGGAGGACTGCCTTTACTTCTCCGCAGCCAGCCTGAGCAAGACCTGCTGGGCAGCAAAAGCCCTCGGAATATACGATACCATCGGCGGACAAACCTTCTACGGCTGAAACAAGGGACGGGGAAAAGTGTTGCATTTCGCCATGATAAAGGTTAAAATAGTAATCGCATAAGAGAAAAGAGGATAAAGAAGGGTGATTGCTATGAATAAAAACCTCATTTGCATTGAAAATGGCTCTGAATATACGGATACACGACAGGAAAGGCTTCCTCAGGCGGCACCCTGTGTGTCGGGCTGTCCCGCCCACGTTGATATACCGGGCTATATTGCCCTTTGTGCCGAGGGAAGGTACGACGAGGCTGCCGACCTTATCCGCCGCGATAATCCGCTGCCCGGCATTTGCGGACGGATTTGTGTCCACCCATGCGAGCTTGTCTGCCGCCGTGAAAAGGCAGGCGGATATGTGAACATCAGGGATATTAAAAGGGGTGTAACGCTTAATTGCGGAAAGCCGGAGACAGTAGAAAAGGCTCCCGGTACGGGAAAGCGTATAGCCATTATCGGCGGCGGTCCCTGCGGTCTTACGGCGGCTTGGAACCTTGCCGTTATGGGTCACAGCGTTAAGATTTTTGAGAAGATGGAAAAGCTTGGCGGAATGCTCCGCTACGGCATACCCAGATACCGTTTGCCGGAAGATGTGCTTGACGAGGAAATTGAAAATATTCTCTCCTACGGAGTAGAGGCGGAAACCGGAGTTTCGGTAACGGATTACGCCAGTCTTTCCGGCAAGTTTGATAGGGTGGTAATTGCTATTGGAGACCAGAAGGACAGAAAAATCGGTATTCCGGGAGAGGAAGGCGACGGAGTTTACTCCGCTGTGGATTTCTTAAGAGAACTTGGAGAAGGGCACCGTCATGACCTTTCCGGCAAAACCGTCTGCGTTGTGGGCGGCGGAAACGTGGCAATGGATTCCGTCAGAAGCGCCGTGCGCCTTGGAGCGAAGAAAGTCATACTTGCATACCGCAGAGCTGTCGAGCAGATGCCTGCCGACCCGGACGAGATTGAAAGCTCCCAGGAGGAAGGCGTTGTATTCGATTTGCTTCAGGCGCCGTACATGGTTGAGCGTGACGGAAACGGGCACGTGACAGCCTTCGTTACGACTCCCCAGCGTCTTGTTGACGACGAAAATGGAGGACGACCAAAGCCTGTACCGGTGGAGGGTGCCGAAAAGCACAGAATAGAATGCGACATGGTAATCTCAGCTATCGGGCAGTCCCTGGACGAGGAAGGTCTTTCACAAAGCGGCATTGAGACGAAGTGGGGCAGGATTGTGACAAATGAGGATTACTCCATTCCCGGAACCGAGGGGGTATATGCCGGCGGCGACAGCGTTACTGGTCCCGATACGGTAATATCCGCCATTAACGCGGGAAAAAAGATTGCCTATGACATTGACCGCTCACTGGGCTATGACCATAAGATTATCTCAAAAATTGAGATTCCAAAGCCGTGGATTCCGGAGAAGCCCACAGCCAGAGCTGCTGTGATTAAGGCTGATATGGAAACAAGGCTTAACACATTCCAGGAATGTGAAAGAGGTCTTTCACCGGAGGACCTTTTAAAGGAGTGCCATCGCTGCCTCAGATGTGACAGGGTAATTTTTAAATAAGAAAATACGGCGGCAGTTTCTGCCGCCGTAATTTTGTTTTTATGGGGATTTAACTGAAAAATGCTTTTAAAACAGGCGGGATTATGGTAAAATACAGATAAAATGAAAGGGAGTGGCATAGATATGAAAAGAATTGGAATGCTCACCAGCGGAGGAGACTGCCAGGCGCTCAACGCCACAATGAGAGGCGTTGCCAAGACGCTTTACAACCTTTACGATGAAAGCGTTGAGATTTACGGATTTATAGATGGATATAAGGGGCTTATGTATGAGGATTACCGAAAGATGTCAAAGGACGACTTTACGGGGATTCTTACAATAGGGGGGACAATCCTCGGTTCAAGCCGCCAGCCCTTTAAGAAGATGAGAGAGCCAGATCCTAACGGTCTTGACAAAGTGGAGGCAATGAAAACGACCTACCGCAGGCTCAGGCTTGACTGCCTTGTTATTTTGGGCGGAAACGGAAGCCAGAAGACGGCAAACCTTCTCAGCGAGGAGGGGCTTAATATTATTGGTCTGCCAAAGACCATTGACAACGACCTCTGGGGTACCGACATGACCTTCGGTTTTCAAAGTGCCGTGGATATAGCCACTAATGTTATCGACTGCATACACACAACGGCGGCGTCCCATAACCGTATATTTATTGTCGAGATAATGGGACACGGCGCAGGCTGGCTTACACTGAACGCAGGTATGGCGGGCGGCGCGGATATTATACTTATTCCTGAAATACCATATAATATAGAAAGCGTTATAGATACCGTTATTCACAGGGCAAACAAAGGTCACGGTTTTACCATAATCGCCGTTGCCGAGGGCGCTAAAACGATGGAGGACGCGACTCTTTCAAAGAAAGATTATAAAAAACGTGTGGAGAAAATGCTGAAAAGCTATCCCTCCATCTCCTATGAGATTGCCGCCCAGATAACAGCGGCCTGTGGTCAGGAGGTCAGGGTCACAGTTCCCGGTCATATGCAGCGCGGCGGCGCTCCTGACCCATACGACAGGGTGCTGTCCTCCCGTATGGGCGCCCATGCGGCGCTGATGATTTCCAGGGAGGAATATGGACAAATGGTGGCAATCAAAAATAGCACCGTTTGCTCCGTACCGCTTAAGGAGATTGCCGGAAAACTTAAAACCGTAGACCCGGACTCCGATATTATCAGGGAAGCCAGGCTTTTGGGTATTAAGTTCGGCGATGAGAAAATAAAATAAAGCCCTCTGGGACCGGTACGTCAGACTGTACCGGTCCCTCTTGTTATTGTTTTTGACGTAGCAGGTAATAAAATTTACACAGATTTTACAAAATTTACGGGAAAAAACAGGGAGAAAATGCTTGAAATTTAATATTATTGTGTTAATATATCCTGTATGAAGTTTCAAAGTAATAAAAGATCTATGTAAGTGGTGCTGAATTATGGAAGATAATGTTAAGATGACAGAGAAGGGAAAAAAGTTGGAGGTAGCGCCCTGCTTTGTAAACAGGGAGCTTAGCTGGCTTAAATTTAATGAGCGTGTTTTGGAGGAGGCAAGGGATCAGAGAAATCCACTTTGTGAAAGGCTTAATTTTGCCTCCATATTCCAGTCAAATCTGGACGAGTTTTTCATGGTCAGGGTAGGTATGCTTTGCGACAGGCTTAAAAGCAAGGACAGGGAAGACAAGACAAACATGACCTACCGTCAGCAGCTTGACGCTGTTCTTGACAGAACAAAGCAGCTTCTTGAGGACAGGGACAAGGTGGTGCGGAGCCTTTTTAAGGAGCTTCGTGGCTACGGTGTCAGCGTTGCCGGGTTCGGAAGTCTTTCAGATAAGGCGAAAATTTATTTGGAGAACTATTTTAAAACTGATGTTATGCCCATGCTGTCTCCTCAGGTTGTGAGCAAAAAGCAGCCGTTTCCATTTTTGCAGAACAAGGGAATATATGTTGTCGTCTCGCTGGAAAGCAAAAATGACGACAGGGTTGGGATAATCCCCTGTGGGGGAGGAATGCTCCGCCGCCTTGTACAGGTACCGGGTGAGAAAAATAAGTATGTCCTTATGGAGGATATTATTCTTCAGTTTACGCCAAAGGTTTTTGACCGGTACCGTGTGGGGAACAAGGCTCTTATACGCATTGTGCGAAATGCGGATCTTGATATGGACGACATTTCCGATAATGACTACCGAAGCGGTATGGAAAAGCTGCTCCGCAGGAGAAAAAGACTTCAGCCCGTTAAGCTTGAGTATCACGGAAAGCTTGAGGGAAAGGAGCTTTTCACCGTTTGTCAGTACTTAAATCTGCCAAAAAAACAGGCATTTTGTGTAAATTCATATCTTGATTTAGGCTTTGTCGATTATATTCGCGATATACTCCGTGACAAGAAGGAGCTTTTCTACCGGCGGCGTTTTCCGCAGCAGTCTGCGAATGTGGATTTAAGCGTGCCTGTTATAGAGCAAATCCGCAAAAAGGATATACTTCTTGCCTATCCATATGAGAGCATACGTCCGTTTCAAAATCTTCTCAGCGAGGCTGGACGTGACCCGGATGTTGTGAGCATAAAGATGACCCTTTACCGTGTGGCGAGAAACAGCATGGTTATAGAGGCGCTGGCGGAGGCGGCTCAAAACGGCAAGGAGGTTGTGGTGCTGGTAGAGCTTCGGGCAAGGTTTGACGAGGAAAACAATATCGGCTGGTCCCGGGTGCTGGAGGAGGCAGGCTGCCGTGTAATCTACGGGCTGGACGGTCTTAAGGTTCACTCAAAGCTTATGCTTATCACAAGGCGGAGAGGGGAAGGGGCTGAGTACATCACCCAAATCGGCACCGGAAACTACAACGAAAACACTGTAAGGGCATATACGGACTACGCGCTTATGACGGCAAATCAGCAGATTGGTCAGGAAGCGGCGAATTTCTTTAACTGTCTCAGCATGGGAGAAACCGTGGAGGAGACGCGGTGCCTGCTTGTTGCGCCCCACTGCCTCAGAAGCCGCATAATTGAGATGATTGACCAGGAAATTGAGGAAGCCAAAATGGGTAACGCCGCCTATGTAGGCGTTAAGCTCAACGGTCTTACTGATAAGGGACTGATAGAGAAATTTATCGAGGCAAGCAGAGCCGGCGTTAAGATTGACCTTATTGTCCGCGGAATATGCTGCATTATCGGCGGTGTTCCCGGTTATACCGATAATGTCCGCGTGATAAGCATTGTGGGCAGATACCTTGAACACGCCAGAATATATATTTTCGGCGTGGGTGAAAGGCGAAAACTTTACATTTCCTCCGCGGATTTTATGACGAGAAATACAATGTACCGTGTTGAGGTGGCGGTGCCCATATATGACGAGGGCATAAGGGCAAGACTTGAGCATATGTTTGAGATTCAGCTCCGTGATAATGTTAAGGCCAGGGTCCAGCAGCCTGACGGCACATATGTATATGTGAAAAATGATCTTCCGCCCCTTGAGGCGCAGGAGTTTTTCTTTGACGAAGCTACAAAGGGGCTGTGGGTGGACAGCGGAGCAAAGCCGACTGAAACCGAGCCGGAAATAAATGAGGAGCCAAAGACAGAGCCTGAGTCGTCAGGGCAGCTCGGCGAGGAGAATCCCCAGCCTTCCCAGCCGGCTGCGGCAAGTGTCAGAGAGCAGCCGGAAATCGAGCCTTCCGGAAAAGTTGAGCCCGAACCAGAAAAGCAGCCGGAAACCGAGACAGCAGGTCAGTCCGGAAACGGCGGTTTAGGGCAGGAGGCTTCCCAGGTACGGGACAAAAAAGCAAATGTAATTGAGGAGACAGCAGCCGTAGGCTACGCTGCTGTAAGCAGGGTAAAGCGAGGATTTAAAATTATAAAGGCGCTTTTCGGAAGAAAGCAGTAAAAGTAAAAGGAAGAAGCAAAAAACGCTTCTTCCTTTTTTATTTGGGCAAAAGTTCTGTTAAAGCCTCCAGAAAGGCTTTGTCGTCGGCGGGTTTTCTTTTTGGCGGTCCCTTCAGATGACTTCCCGAGGAGCGGAGCTTTTTCGATATGTGACGTGACATAAGAAGCGCGTCAATATTGCCCTCTGTAAACCGAAGCCCGTTCTGGTTTATGACAAGGGCGCCCTTTGCAAGACACATGGCAGCAAGACCGTAATCCTGCGTGACTACAATGTCCCCAGGTTCCACCCTGTTTACAAGGGCAAAGTCCACGCTGTCAGAGCCCCGGGAGATTATGACAGTCTCAGCTCCATCACGGTAAATTTCGTGGGAGGTGTCGCAAAGTATCAGGCAGCTTACACTGCGGCGCAGCGCCTCTTTGACAGTTATGTCCACAACGGGGCAGCCGTCGGCGTCAATTAAAACCTTCATTATAAATCACCCTGAATTTGTAAGGTCGCGGATTACCTCACCTGCGATTATAAGACCGGCAACGGAGGGCACAAAGGAGACGGAGCCGGGAATGGCACGGCGTCCCTGGGGAAGAGCTTCCTGCTGAACTCCGGATTTTTCCGGCGGCAGCGGGGAAATGGGAATTTCCTCTGAATACAGCACTTTAAGGTGGTATATTCCCCGGCTTTTAAGCTCCCTTCTCATTACCCTGGCAAGAGGGCATATTTTTGTTTCCGATATGTCGGCAATTTTAAAGGATGTGGGGTCAAGCTTATTTCCCGTACCCATGGAGCTTATAATGGGAACTCCAAGCTCCTTTGCCGTAACCGCAAGGCAAAGCTTTCCCGTAACGGTGTCGATGGCGTCTACAATATAGTCAAAGCTGCCAAGGTCAAATTCGCCGACGGTTTCAGGAGTGAAGAATGTCCTTGAAACGGACACGTTGCAGTCCGGGTTAATGTCAAGGATACGGTCCCGGGCAACCTCAACCTTATACTTTCCTACGGTGGAGTGAAGGGCAATGAGCTGGCGATTTATGTTTGTAACTGATACGGTATCGTTATCCACCAAAAGAAGGCTGCCTACGCCGCACCTGGCAAGTCCCTCCGCAACAAAGCTGCCCACGCCGCCGACACCGAAAAGGGCTACACGGCTTTTTTGCAGCTTTGAAATACCTTCCTGCCCTAAAAGCAGGGCTGTTCTGGAATACCACTTATCCATTTTTATTCCTCGATTCCCAAAAGCTCAATAGAGTCCACAGCGTTTTGACCGAGAGACGTAAGAGCAAAGCTGCCCCGGGAGGAAAGCTTTTCGTAACCCACATAGTCAAAACCGGAGAGGGGCATATTATAATCCAGAGAAATAAATCCTTTCAGACCGAGAGACGTAAGCTCATCTGAGAATTCTCCCTTTTCGCCGATATATACCGGAGTTTCTCCGTCAGACTTAAGGGCCATGGGGAGAAAGGCGTATTTTGCAAGAAGAGAGAGAAGCTCAATCTCACCCGGGGTAAGCTCATACTGACCGGGATTACAGCAGCCGCAGCATTTTTTGCTATTTTCCATAAAATTCTCCTAAAATTAGAATGTTTCCTCGATGGTACCGCCGCCCACCACCGTATCACCGTCATACAGAACTACCGCCTGTCCCGGCGTTACGGCGCGCTGGGGAAAGTCAAAAATAAGCTTTACCCTGCCGTCCTCCATGGGATAGGCTGTGGCTGGCTGCTCCGCCTGACGGTATCTTGTCTTGGCACGGACTGGGACAGGTCCCGACGGATTATCGTATAAAATCCAGTTAAAGTTTCCGGCAATAAGCCCGTCGCTCATAAGATCGGAGGGGTGCCCCAATGTGACCGTATTGTCCTTCAGATTTTTTCCCACCACATAAAGGCGGCTTTCCGCCGAAACTCCGAGACCGCGGCGCTGACCTATGGTATAACGTATTGAGCCTTTATGGCGTCCGATTACATTGCCGTTTGTGTCAATAAAATCGCCGGAAGGGTAGGTTTTGCTTCTGTACCGCTGGATAAAGGCAGCGTAATCACCGTCAGGGATAAAACAGATGTCCTGGCTGTCCGGCTTGTCAAAGTTTGAAAAGCCCAGAGATTTGGCGATTTCCCGGACGGAATCCTTGGTCATGGTTCCCAGGGGGAAAACTGTTTTTGAAAGCTGTGACTGGGTCAGGCTGTATAGTACGTAGCTTTGGTCCTTTGAGGTATCCGCTGCCTTTTTAAGCAGGTATCTGCCTGTTTTATCGTCATATTCAACGATGGCATAGTGACCTGTAACGATGTGGTCAAAGCCCAGCTTTACCGCGGTTTCGTAAAGCTTTCCGAATTTAAGCCGCCTGTTGCAGTCAACACATGGGTTAGGTGTGCCGCCGTTTTCATAGACTGAGACAAAGGGCTCGATAACCTCACGTTCAAAGTCCGGTGAAAAGTCGAAAAGTCGGTAATCTATATTAAGGACCTCCGCCGCCTTTTTCGCTTCCTTCCAGTCCTCTGCGGAGCAGTGGCAGCTCTCTATACCGGTGGTGAGTGCCATCGTTGCCCCCATGCACCGGGGAAAAAGCTTTGTGGCAAGGTATGCGGCGACTGAAGAATCTACCCCGCCGCTCATGGCAATGAGGGCGGAGGAAGCCGTATTTGTCATAATGTGTCTCCCAAAAAAGGTGTTTTATATTCAGCCGAAAATACTTTTTTCAATGTGACGGGCGCTTTCCGTTGCGGCTATGCCACCGAGAGCTGTTTCACGAAGCTCCCGGGGAAGGCTTTTCCCCACTGCATACATGGCGGCAACAGCCTCGTCCGGTGTTACGGGAATTGTCATGCCACCCAGGGCAAGGTCGGCTGAGATAAGTGCGTTTACAGCCTGGGAGGCGTTTCTCTGGGCGCAGGGGATCTGTACAAGACCGGCGATGGGGTCACACACAAGCCCCATTACGTTAACAAGGGCAATGGTAAAGGCACTGAGACAGGTGTTATCGTCACCTCCGGCAAGATAGACAGCACCCGCTGCCGCCATGGCAGCGGCAACTCCGCACTCCGCCTGACAGCCTCCCTCAGCTCCTGCGACAGTGGCATTTTCCACCACCACGGCACCCAGACCTGAAAGTAGGATAAGCGCCTCTACAAGTTTATCCTCCGGTATATCCCGCTCCTCACCCAGCGTTATTATAACTGCCGGGACAATACCGCAGGAGCCCGCGGTGGGACAGGCACATATGCGCCCCATGGCGGCATTTACCTCGCTGCATGAAAGGGCGGCGGTCATAACCTTATTAATAAGCTCGCCGGAAAGGGTGTTTCCCTTTTCCCTGTATTCCTCAGCTCTTTTAGCGGAACCGGAGATAAGGTTCCCCACGGTGGGCAGAGCCTGGGTCGCCGCTTTTTTCACCGATTCAGACATGATTTTAAGGCGGCTTTTCATTGCGGAGCGGACAGATTCCTCACTGCCGCCGAAATTATCTATTTCGTTTTCAAGGATAACGCGCCAGAGGGGAAGCCCCCTTTCCTCACTATCCTCCATAAGAGATTCAAAGGTAAGACTCATTTTTTATTTCCCTCCCGGGGAGATAAGGATTACGGACACTATTCCCGGTATTTTCTCCAGGGTTCCGGAAACACTGGACGGTATCTCGTCGTCAGCCTCTATAATGGTATAGGCCAGGTTGCCCTTTTCCTTGCGGGTGCAGCGCAGTACGGCAATATTAATTCCGCTGGACGCCACCTCCGAGGTTATACGGCTTAGCATACCCGGACGGTCACGGTGAACTGCAAAAAGGGTAGGATTGTCGCAGTACAGCTCTGTCTCGATTCCGTCCACACGGATAATGCATATCCTGCCGCCGCCCAGAGAGCTTCCCACAATCTCACGGATTTTTCCTCCGTCCATATAAAAGCGAATCAAAGCCGTATTTTCCCCCGCGCCGGGAATATCTATAACCCCGAAGGAAAACTCAAGACCACGGTCTTTCGCAATCTCAAAGGAACGGGGAAGATTTTCGTCGTCCTCCCTCATGCCGAGAACACCGGCAACCAGCGCAAAGTCTGTGCCATGACCGCGGTACGTTCTGGCAAAGGAGCCGTGGAGAAGAAAATCAACCTTGAAAAAGCTGCCGCCGGCAATAAGGGCTGCCATGCGGCCAAGCCTTGCCGCTCCCGCGGTATGGGAGCTGGAGGGACCTATCATAACGGGTCCCGTTACGTCAAATATGCTTATGGGCACAGCATTGGCACTTCCCTTCAAATCAGGTACTGAAAAATTTTAATAAACTGTCTATGAGGGTATTATATCCCAAATAAAATCCATATTCAATGGGAAAGGGGAATATAAAAAGCCGTCCCGGAGGGAATTTCCTCCGGGACAGTATTTTATATTTCGTAATTAGTTTTCTCCCACAAGCCTTGCGGTATCCATGGCAATCATAAGCTCCTCGTTCGTGGGGATAACGTAAACCTTGACTTTGGAGTTTTCAGTGGAGATAAGCTCCTCACCGTGGCAGTTTGCGTTTTTCTCTTTATCCAGCTCAACGCCCATAAACTCAAGACCGCTTGTCATCTTCTCTCTGAGAACGGGGGAATTTTCACCTACGCCTGCGGTAAACACGATGGCGTCTACGCCGCCCATAGCAGCGGCATACTCGCCGATGACCTTTTTGACCTCGTAGTTAAACTTATCAAGGGCAAGGGTGGCGCGCTCGTTGCCTTCGTATGCCGCAGCGGCCAGATCACGGAAGTCGGAGGATACGCCGGAGATACCAAGAACGCCGCTCTTTTTATTGAGAATATTGAGCATTTCCTTAATATCGTAGCCGTAGATACCCATAAGGTATTCAATAATGGTGGCGTCAATATCGCCGCAGCGGGTACCCATAGGCAGACCTGCAAGAGGTCCAAGACCCATTGTGGTGTCAACGCACTTGCCGTCCTTGATTGCAGCGCAGGAGGAACCGTTGCCCAGGTGGCAGGTGACTATCTTGGTGCCCTCGGGATTTTCGCTTCTGCCGAGAAGTTCAAGGCAGCGCTGTGAAATATAGCGGTGGCTTGTACCGTGGAAGCCGTAGCGGCGAACATCGTTCTTCTCGTAATACTCGTAGGGAATTGCATAAATGTACGCCTCAGGGGGCATTGTCATATGGAAAGCGGTATCAAAAACTGCAACCTGCTTTTTGGTGGGCATAAGCTTCTGGCAGGCGCGGATACCCATAAGGTTCGCGGGGTTGTGGAGCGGTCCCAGAGGAATGCACTTTTCAATAGCAGCTATGCAGGCGTCGTCAATAATGCAGCTGTCGGTAAACGCCATGCCGCCGTGGAGTACACGATGACCTATTGCGTCGATCTCGTCAACGGTTTTCACAACGCCGTGTTCAGCGTCGGTAAGGGCTTCAATAACAGCGCTTATGGCTTCGTTATGGGTCGGCATGGGAATGTCGGACACCCAGTTGTCCCTGCCGGGTACGCGGTGGGTTATGCGTCCGTCTATTCCTATACGCTCGCAAAGTCCCTTTGAAAACACTTCGCCGGTTACCGAATCCATAAGCTGGTACTTAAGAGATGAGCTTCCGGCGTTGATTACAAGAATTTTCATATGTGAAGAATCCTCCATTGATAAAATAAGTATAATCATTTAAAACAATACACGTCAGTATTTTAATACTTTTTTTCCCGTTTCTCAATATGTTTTTAAAATTTTTCTAATTTTTTTGCTTATCAGCAAATTTTTTCTTTGCCAAAAACAGATTTGCCGGAATAAAGTTGTAATTAACATTGAATATAAGAGTACCGGAGGGTGTGAAAGAAAAATGGAAGGGAAGAGATCTGTTGGCTTTCCAATTTGGTGAAAATTCTGTTATAATGTAAAAGTGCCGGGAGGGCTTTTTATGAAGTATGCGGGAATAATCTGTGAATATAACCCCTTTCATCTGGGGCACAAGGCTCATATTGAGCTGACGAGGTTAATTACAGGCGATGATACGGGGATAATATGTGTAATGAGCGGAAATTTTGTTCAGCGGGGAGAGCCTGCTGTTATGGCAAAGCATAAAAGGGCGGCGGCTGCCCTTTTGGGTGGAGCTGACCTTGTACTGGAGCTGCCCACGGTTTATGCCGTTTCTTCGGCAGAGCGGTTTTGCTCCGCAGGGGTGGAGCTTTTGGCGGCGCTGAATATTCCGGTTACTCTGTCCTTTGGCAGCGAAGGAGGAGATGTGGAGGAGCTGTACTCTGTGGCGGAGGGGCTTCTGGGAAGCGAGACCGGAAATCTTATTTCCGCAGAGCTGAAAAAAGGGCTTTCATACCCGGCGGCAAGGCAGGCAGCCCTGGAAAAGCTTTTGGGCAGCAGAGCCGGGCTTCTTAAATCGCCGAATAACACCCTTGGGATAGAATATATAAAGGCCATAATCAAAAACGGGTACAGCCGAATAAGACCCGTTACGGTAAAGCGTGTATTTACTGAGCATAACGGAGGAGAAAACGAGGGCTATGCCCCGGCAAGCTATATAAGGGACCTTATGGAAAGGGAAAGTGAGGACTTTGCCCGGTACATGACTGCTGAAAGCGCGGAACTATACAAAGGTGAGGTTTCGGAAAAGAGAGCGCCGGTAACATTAAAAAATTTTGAAAGGGCTGTACTGTACCGGCTCAGGCAGATGACAAAGGAGGAATTTGCCGCATTGCCGGACGTTACTGAGGGGCTTGAAAACAGGCTTTTTTCCGCGGCGGCTGATGCCGTAAGCTACGATGAATTTATAAATCTTGTTAAGACAAAGCGGTACGCCATGAGCAGAATAAGGAGAATCGTTTTGTGGGCGGTTTTAGGAGTGACAGCCCAAATGCAGAAAATGCCAATGGAATATATAAGGGTTCTGGGCTTTAACGAAAAGGGCAGGGAAATACTCCGCAGCGTAAAGAAAAGCGCCGCTTTGCCCATTATTACAAAGCCGGCTTCGGCGAAAAAGATTAATGAAAAGGGACGGAGGATTTTTGACTTAGAGGCGAGAGCCACCGATATTTATGGCATTATGATGCCGTCGGCAGTGCCGAAAGGCGGCGAATGGAGAGAAAATCCCGTAAGTCTTATATAAAAAGGACGGTTACTGATGGTTAAGGAAAAAGGTCTTAGAGTCATGGACAGAGGAGCAAAGGCGAGAATTTGTTTTTTCGTCTGCCTTGGCATTTTATTTTCGGGAGTATTCTTATTTCTCTGCACGACGGAGCTTTATAATGTTTCAGGCGGGCACAACGACAGGTTTTTTTCCGCCGACGATCTGTACTATGTAGAGCATTTTTTCGGCTATGATATGGATACTTCGCCCAGGGTTATAAAGCACCCGCTGCTTATTGTGGCAGGGTGGATTTTCGCGCGGGCGGAAAGAATCATATTCGGCGAGATTGGGCTTAAGAGTCACTACCAGCTTATTGTGGCAACTCAGATACTGGTTTTTCTTCTGTCGGCAGTATATCTTGAGCGTCTGCTGCGAAAACACTTCGGACTTGACTGGGGCTCGTCCCTTCTTATGACAGGTCTGTATTCCGCAAGCTTTTCCGTTATTTTCTATACCTTTATTGGAGAAAGCTATATAATTTCGGCTCTTATAATTATAATGAGCTTTTACTATGCCGCAGAGGGGAAGGGGGTTATTTTGACGCTTCTCGGTGTGGCTGCCGCCGGCGTCACCATAACTAACGCCTTTATCTGGGCGATTATAGCCTTTTTCGCCTGCCCGGTAAGCATTAAAAGGCGGCTTGGAATACTTATTTCCGCAGGTGTCCTTTTTTGCGCCGTTACATATGTTTCGCCTGTGGGAAAGGCATTTTTCTCCCAGATTATATCCGGCGGGATACGCAGCGCCAATAATTACAGTGACAGTTTTACTTTTTCGGAGTGTTTGAAAAGGATATTTTTCGCCTTTTTCGGCTCTACCATGTTTTTTATCCATACAGCAAACGCCTCGCCCTTCGGTGAGTTTACCGGGGACGCCATGAGCTTTGTCCCCTCCGGGTCTACGGTTTGCGTTCTGGCGATGGTTTTGTGGATTATACTGATTGGAGTGGGAATATATAAAGGGGAAAACAAAAAGCTTCTTATAGCGCCGATAGCTGTTTTGGCCTTTAACCTTCTGCTTCACGGTGCTGTGCAGTACGGGCTTAAAGAGGGATTTTTGTATTCTCTTCACCATTTCCCGGCGCAGATATTGGCGGCGGCGCCCTGCCTGGGACGGTGGAAAGGCAAGAAGCTCTGTGTCGCCGCCGTGTCAGTTATTATAGCGGCGGAGCTTTGGGCGAATATACCGGGAGTTTTGAAAATGATAGAGCTTGCGGGAGGGTAATGGACCGTTATGAAAAAACGAGACAGAGCTGTGGACATTCTCCGCGGCTTCGGCATGATACTTATTATTGTGGGTCACTGCTTTGAAACAAGCTGGACACGGTATATTTACAGCTTTCATATGCCCCTTTACTTTTTCCTTAGCGGCTACTGCGTGGGAGGCAGAAAAAAGCTTGAAAAGCCGGGAAAATATATTCTGAAAAAATGCAGGACGCTGCTTTTGCCCTACGCGTTTTTCTTCTGGCTACATTTCGCCATATATAACATTGGCTTTGACGGCGGAATTTATATAAAGATAGGCGTATCCGCGGCGGATACGATTAAGGCATTTTTCCTTTCGGGAGGGTATCTGAACAGTATTCCTCTTTATAATTTTCCTCTCTGGTTTCTGCCCCATATGTTTTTGGCTGATATAATATTTTACGCTGTAAGGCAGGGACTTTCCGCCATGAAAGGGGAAAAGGAGAGAAAGGTTACATCATTTGTTCTGACTGTTATACTGGTAGCCGTCACCGTACCCGTTCAGAGGCTTATACCCGGGCGACCGGCACTTCACATAAACATACTTCCTGCGTCGCTTGCTTTTATGCTGCTGGGCTTTTTGCCCAGTTTCTTTCCGAAAGAGAAATTGGGAAAATGGCTTTATCCTGCCGCACTGCCTCTTATATTCGCGGGATATATTTTGTGCAGCCTGAACGGGGGAGGGAATATTTCAAATATACTGTCTCCGCTATACTATGTTTCGGCAATGTGCTCCATAGCAGGGTTTTTCAGTCTGGCAAAAAGAATCGAAAGCCCCCTTCTGGAGTATATGGGAAGAAACACCATGACATTTCTCGGTATGCATATGTACGTTTACGGAAATATGGTGAAGGTTCCCAGGTTCTCCGTTTTTGAAAGCGATACGGCGTATCACATAGCTGTTCTGGCAGCGGGGATTATTGTACTGAGCGTTATAAACGAGGTATTTAAGCTGCCTTCGAGGCTGTACCGTCTTAAGGACAGGGCAAAATAGCGTTCTTATTTTTTCGGTTCACTCATATATTAACCTGAGAAAATGCCCTAGGGCAGAATATGAGGAGCTGATAAATTGGAGCGTTCTAACGATATTGTAAGGCTTTGCGGAACACTGGCGGAAGAGCCGAAATGGTCCCACGAGGGCAGGGACGGCTCGTACTACAAATTTCCCATGGAGGTGGTACGCCTTTCAGGCACGGCGGACACACTGAACATATTGGTAAGCAGAAAGATGATGGAGAGAACGGAGCTTAAAACAGGAAGCAGGATAATAGTTACAGGTGAGCTGCGCTCCTTTAACAACAGAAGCGGCGACGGTCCCAGGCTTGTGCTTACCGTTTTGGCAAGGACCATAGAGTTTACTGAGGACCGGGACGAAAACAGCGTTTTTCTTTCCGGGACCATATGCAAAAAGCCCAATTTCCGTGAGACGCCAATGGGCAGGAAAATCTGTGATATTATGCTGGCTGTAAATCGCAGGTATGGCAGAAGCGATTATATACCGATAATAATATGGGGAGCTCAGGCGGAAATGGCAAGCAGCTGGCAGGTTGGCGATAAAATAGACATCTGGGGCAGAATGCAGAGCAGAAGCTATATAAAATCGCTGCCCGAGGGTGTTTTGGAAAAGACAGCTTACGAGGTTTCGGCGGCGGAGGTTGTAAAGCGCACAGAGGGCGACAGGTAGTTTACAAAGGCTTTGGGTTGTGATAAAATAATCTACTAATATAGGCACATTTTGCGCTCGTGACCATAATATGGGTCAAGGAGTGTGATTTAATGGAGCTTTTAGGTCAGGTGATTTTGGCTTTTTCGGTATCCTTTGCCACAATAGTGCTGGTGTACGCCATTTCCGGGCGGATAATGTCACCGGGAAAGGGCGGGGGCGGAAGCTTTGTCGCCGTCATACGCACCGGAGGACAGTGTGAGGAGCTTGAAAGCGAGATCCGCAGTATTATGTGGATAATGGAGGACCAGGGAATATACATACCCATTATTATACTTGCCGAGGATATGACGGAGGAGGGGCAGGACCTTTGCCTCCGCCTTGGCGAGATGTGCGGAGGGACGGTATGCGGCTATGACGGGTTGCAGGATGTCCTTTCCCGGTTTTAGAAGGGGATAGGGAGGTACAGATGGATAAAAAACAGCCGGATACAGTTATAAGCGGAACGGTGCAGTCTGTGGTTTTCCAGAATGAGGAGAACGGCTACACCGTTCTCCGGCTGCGTTCTGACGGAAAGCTTGTCACCGCGGTGGGCTATATACCGGGTATTACAGTGGGAGAGGGGCTTACTCTTACCGGAAGCTGGACAAGCCACCCCTCCTACGGTGACCAGTTTAAGGCTGAGATGGCTGAGAGAAGCCTTCCCCGGGAGGCTGACAATATTTATGCGTATCTGGCATCCGGAGTTATAAAAGGTATCGGGGCGAGGACTGCTGCTCTTATAGTGCAGGAATTTGGCTCAAGGGCTCTGGAGGTTATTGAGGAAACTCCGGAGGAGCTTACGAAGATAAAGGGGATTACCGAAAAGCGGGCAATGGAGATAGGACAGCTCTTTCAAAAGCAGGAGGGGCTTCGCCGACTTATGGATTTTCTTGTGCGCTACGGTGTGAAGCCGGCGGCTGCCGCTCGGCTTTACCGTATATACGGCGAGGACGCAAGAGATGAGATTACAAGAAACCCCTATCTTCTATGCGACGATTATTACGGACTGGACTTTTTTGAGGCTGATAATCTGGCAATACAGCTGGGCTTTGACGCTGATTCTCCCGAGCGTGTTGAGGCGGCGGTACTTTTTGAGCTCAGGCACAACGAGGGAAACGGTCACGTTTTCTTGCCGAGGGACAAGCTTGCCCTTGCCACAAGTCAGCTTATTTCTGTAAGTTCTGACCGTGCCAAGGAGGCAATAGCCGATCTTGCTGACGGCGGGTATATTGTCTCCCAGACTGTTGCCGGGGTAGACGCCTGTTATCGTGAGGATATGTTCAGGGACGAGAGCTATGTGGCTGAAAGGCTTCTTCAAATGGCCGGAATGCTCCGCGGCACTGTAATGGGGCTTGAGCGTAAGGTGGACAGGGCGGAAGAGCGCTCCGGGGTTAAATTCGCCAAAACTCAGAGAATGGCGATCGAAACTGCGGGAAACGCCGGGGTAATGGTGCTTACCGGCGGACCGGGTACCGGAAAGACCACAACGGTAAAGGGAATTTTGGAGCTTTACGACGAGCTGGGCTACAATACCCTTTTAACCGCCCCAACAGGTAGGGCGGCAAAGCGGCTTAGCGAGCTTACGGGCAGGGACGCACAGACTGTTCATAGGCTTCTTGGCGCAGGGGCGCCGGACAGCAGAGTGGAGGGCAGAGCGTTTCAGCGGTGTGCCTCTGATCCGCTGAAGTGTGACGCGGTTATTTTGGACGAGACCAGCATGATGGATATTTCCCTTATGGCGGCTCTGCTGGACGCCATGCCGCCTAAGGCCAAGCTTATTATGGTGGGGGACGCAGACCAGCTTCCCAGCGTGGGACCGGGAAATGTATTTGCGGACTGCATACGAAGCGGCTCCATACCTGTTGTGAGACTTAACCGTATTTTCCGACAGGCACAGGAGAGCGCCATCATAAGAAACGCCCACAGCATAAACGAGGGTGTTGTACCGGTACTGAAAAACAGCGGCGGCGATTTTTACTTTCTCCAGAGACTGGAGCCGGACAGAATCGCGGATACCGTTGTGGGGCTTGTGGCGGAAAGACTGCCGAAAAAGATGGGTATTCCCACGGCGGATATACAGGTCCTCAGTCCATCAAGAAAGACGGAGGCCGGAACAAACGAGCTTAACATTAAAATTCAGGCGGCTTGTAACCCGGCGGCAGAGGGCAAAAAGGAAAAGCGCCTTGAACGGTTCACCCTCAGAGTGGGGGACCGGGTCATGCAGACAAAAAACAATTACGATCTTGTGTGGGAAAAATATCCCGATGGCTTTGGCACTGAAGACGATATAATGGAAACTTCTGAGAGCGGAGCGGGAATATATAACGGCGATGTTGGCTATATTGAGGATATAGATGAGCGTGAGGAAACGGTTACCATACGGTTTGAGGACAAGGTTACCAAATATCCCTTTGAGATGCTGGGCGATCTGGAGCTGGCATATGCCATGACGGTGCACAAAAGTCAGGGCAGCGAGTACAGGGCGGTGGTGCTGTCAATACCGAAGGGTGTTGCCATGCTCAAGACAAGAAGCGTATTGTACACTGCCGTTACCAGAGCCAGAGAGCTTCTTATAATAGTTGGAAGCGGCGACGATATTCGGGCAATGGTAAATAACGACAGAAGGCAGCGCCGGTTTTCCGGGCTGAGAGCAAGGCTTGCCGGAGAAGTTGGGAATGATGAGGAGAAATGAGGCTGTTTTGTAAAGTCCGCGATTTAATCTTTGTACCCAAGTGTATTTACTGCAAAAGGATAATTGACGGCGGCTACTGCTGCTCAAAGTGTATGGACGCTCTGCCGTATGTGACGGCGCCGCTTAAGGGCGGCGAGTTTTATGACAAATGCGCTTGCGCCCTTTACTACCGCGAACCGGCAAGAAGTGCCATGCTTCGGTATAAGTTCGGCGGCAAGGGAGCGTACAGCAATGAATTTTCAAGGCTTCTCTACGGAGCAATACTCCGTGATCTGGACGGGGATTTTGACGCTGTCACATGGGTGCCAATATCCGCAGCGAGGCTTTTTAAGCGCGGTTATGACCAGTCGGAGCTTATCGCCAAAAGGACGGCGGAGCTTCTGGGAAAGCCATGTCTTAGGCTTCTTGTAAAGAGAAGAAATAATAAAACTCAGTCAAGCCTTAAGGGCGAAGCTGCCAGAAGGGCAAATGTAAACGGTGCTTTTAAAGCCGTAAAAACTGAGAAAATCCAGGGAAAAAGGATACTTTTAATTGATGATACTGTGACTACGGGGGCGACACTTTCGGAGTGCGCCCGTATGCTGCTTATGGCAGGGGCGAAGGGTGTATCCTGCGCCGCTGTTTGCTCTGCTGTGAGAAAGGATAAAAAATCGGGGTAAAACCCGTATTTGGGGGACTATAAAATGATTTTTGGAAGGGATATTGGCATAGACCTGGGCACTGCTACGGTGGTGCTGGCCGCAAGGGGCAGGGGCATTATAACAAGAGAGCCTTCTGTGGTCGCCATGGACAGAAATACCGGCAGAGTGCTTAAGGTTGGTACTGCCGCAGAGAGAATGATGGGAAGAACGCCGGGGAATATTGCGGCGCTGCACCCGCTGAGCGGTGGTGTCATATGCGATATTGACATGACGGAGCGGCTTATGAGGGAGCTTATGAGAAAGGTGACGAATTTCAGCCTTGTAAAGCCCAGAGTCATTATCTCTGTCCCCTCCGGCATTACAGAGGTTGAGGAGCGGGCAGTAGTGGACGCCGGAATAAACGCAGGGGCAAGAAAGGTCTACCTTATGGAGGAGCCTGTGGCGGCGGCTTTGGGCGCCGGTCTTGACATATCCAAGGCTGAGGGAAATATGGTCGTGGATATTGGAGCCGGAACTACGGATATTGCGGTTGTAAGCCTTTCAGGCGTTGTGGAAAGTGAGTCCATCAAGTCCGCAGGAGACGAATTTGACGAGGCTGTCATTAAATATATAAGGAAAAAGCATAATCTGCTTATCGGAAAGACAACGGCTGAGGAACTTAAGAAAAGTATCGGCTGCGTTTTCCCAAAAAACGAGGATATGGTGGTGGAGGTCAAGGGCAGGTGCCTTATGACGGGGCTTCCCAGAATGGTTTCCATAAGCTCCACCGAAATGATAGAGGCCTTTGACGATGTCAGCCAGAAGATTATCGAGGCAATACACCGGGTTCTGGAGGAGACGCCCCCGGAGCTTGTGGCGGATATTGCGGAAAACGGCATTGTCCTTACAGGAGGCGGAGCGCTGCTCTGGGGATTTGACAGGCTTATTGAGAGCAGTACCAGTATTAAGACAAGAATTGCCGACGACCCGGAAATGTGCGTTGCCTATGGCATAAACAAGTCCCTTGAGCTTATCGGAGAAATGCAGGAGGGACCGCTGAATTTGGCAAGGAGAAAGCAGCTTAAATAGACTGGATATATTACTTGCAAGATAGTACGCGTTGTGGTAATATTAATGTACCCGGTATGTTAGGGAATTTTGTCTTTTTAGGAGGAAACAATGAATAAAATAAAAAGGCTGGCTGCGATTTTTATGGCGGTAGCCATGATTGCAGCGCTGGCAGGATGTTCCGGTGGAGGATACACTGCCGATGATGCGACCTCCCAGGTGCGCGGCAACCTTGACGAGATTTATCTCGGAAAATTTGACCCCGACTATATGGAAAGCGTCGGAATTACCGAGGAAGAGGCTGAAAAGACTTATCTTGACGGTATGGACGTGGAGGCTGATTATTTTATCCGTTATTACGGTCTTGAAACTGTCAGCGATGAGCAGCGTCAGGAAATCATTGACCTTCATAAGGAGATTTATTCAAATGCAGATTATGAGGTCCAGCCGGCAGTTAAGCAGTCTGACGGTACCTTTGCTGTGAAAGTGGTTTTCCGCCCCCTGGATATTCACGTTCAGGTCGATGAGGAGTGGGACGATTTCCTAAATAATTTCTGGGCACAGTATGACAGCGTGGATGTGGATTCTATGACGGACGAGGATTATGCCGCCTTTGAGCAGCAGCTTTACAACGACTATACCGAGCAGGTTATCGACCTTGTAAGCTCCAAGTTGCCCACAATCGGATACGGCGATGAGACTTCAACCGTTATACAGATTGTCCAGGACGAAGACGGATATTACGTAATGGATCAGAACGGCTTTGGTCAGTTTGACGGACTTCTTATTACATATCCGTAAAGAAAATTACATATAAAGCAATTACAGGAAATTATAGGGAGCGTTCTGGATTTTTCAGGACGCTCTTTATTCGTGCTTTCGTGCTTTCGTGCATTATCTCTTTGTTAAAATGTCTAATTAGATGTAAAATTCAAATTAAACCTTGTAGCCTTTGTTTAATTACTTTTCTGAAAGTAAGGAGTATAATTAAGAGGAATACACTTAGAAAGAAAGGGCAGAATAATGGCGAAAACAGAAAAAGAAAAAATAGTCAGAACGACTCTGGACGGTCTGGATTACGGTGACCCTAAAGAGTCTGAAGCTTTCGGGCGTGTAGGCAAACCGATTATGCCACCCGGAGTCACTTCTAAAATGCTCACCAGGGACATCCTGCTTATTGCCTGGCCGAGCCTTATTGAGCTGATCCTGACACAGCTCACAAGTATGGCAGACCAGATCATGGTAGGAAGACTTAACGGTATGGAGGGAGTTATGGCTCTTTCAGCTGTTGGACTTGCGACTCAGCCGAAATTCCTTCTTATGACGATGATCCAGTCTCTTAACGTTGGTACAACGGCTCTTGTCGCTCGCTTCAGAGGACAGATGAATCAGAGACTCGCGAACCAGACCTTTAAGCAGACCCTTATGCTCAACCTTATAATGAGTATATTCTTTATGGTTGTGGGCGTTATTTTTTGCGAGGACCTTGTACGTTTCATGGGCGGCAAGGGCATAAGCGAGGAGACGCTTAAGCTTGGCGTTGAGTATCTTGACATTCAGCTTTACGGCTTTGTTCCTCTGTGCCTGACCTTTACTATGACGGCAGCCCTCAGAGGTATCGGCGATACGCGTACGCCAATGCTGTATAATACTATTTCAAATGTTATAAATCTTTTCTTTAACTACATCATGATCTATGGTCATTTTGGATTCCCCAAGCTTGGCGTTGCAGGTGCTTCAATAGCTACTGTTATTGGTCAGACCGCGGCTTTCGTAGTGGCTCTCGTTGTTATTGTGAGCAAGAAGCGTTATGTTTACCTTGACTTTAAGGAGAAGTTCTATTTCGATAAGCTTCTTATGGCAAACGTAATAAGCATCGGTATTCCGTCAATGGTGGAGCAGTGCTTCATGCGTCTCGGTGTCATTATATATACCCGTACCGTTACCGGTCTTGGTGATACCATGTACGCAACTCACCAGGTCTGCATGAACGTACAGGCCATGAGCTTTATGATAGGTCAGGCCTTCGCTAACTCGACAACGACTCTTATGGGTCAGAGCCTTGGAAAACACAGGTACGATATGGCGGAAAATTATATGCGGCAGACGAACCGAATGGGTCTTATCGCGTCCATTATATTGGCTGCCGTACTTATGGGATTCAACAGACAGATTATAAGTCTGTATAATGATACTCCGGAAGTTATTGAGCTTGGCTCGGGAATACTGTTCCTTCTGGCGTTCAGCCAGCCCTTCCAGGCTAACCAGTTCATTACCTCCGGCGGACTCAGAGGCGCCGGCGACACACAGTATGCCGCTATTGTTACTGCTATAACGGTTCTTGGTGTAAGAAGCAGCCTTGGATATATTGCTGTTAATGTTCTGCACATGGGTCTCTGGGGTGCATGGTACGCTCTTATCGCTGACCAGCTCCTGCGTACTCTCCTTATGACAATACGTTACAGACAGGGTAAGTGGAAGCAGATTGCAGCAAACCGCTTTAAAGGTATTGATGAAAAGCACGCAGGTATAAAGGCGTAAGCTTAGAAAATCCGCAGGGAATTTTCCCTGCGGATTTTTGGTTTCAAAAATGAAAACCGCCTGTCAGGACGACAGGCGGTTTTTATACTATCTGGAGCTGGTGGGGTGACTTGAACACCTGACCTGCTGATTACGAATCAGCTGCTCTACCGACTGAGCTACACCAGCAAAAAGTGAAAGAAAGCTCTCTCAAGCGTAAGATATTTTATCATAGCTTTATTTTAAAGTCAAGGTGAAATTTGAGGGGAAACCACCCTGAGAGCATAGGGAAATAGCGTATTCGCCCATAATAAATGATTGTATGTTTCCGCAGGCAAGACTGTTAAAACGGCGAAGCTCGTCGGTAATTCCGGTACCCAGCATTTTAAAATAGGCTTCCTTCCTTGTCCATATACGGTAAAAGTCACAGGGAGAAAGGACGGATGCGCGTTCCTCAGCCGTAAAGCATTTTTTTAAAACCAAAGGGCGGAGAGCTTCAATTTTCTGACAATCTATTCCGACAGGTGAAAAATCAACGGCTGCCGCCACCATATCCCTAGAGTGGGAGATGGAGAGAAATAGAGACCGGTGCGACGGGAAAAATGGCTGACCTGAGGGCTTTTTTTCTATTGTCACATCGCCTGATGGTATTCCCAGCACTTCCGAGGCGGCACTTCTTGCAAGTGCGTAGGCGGCAAGGTGAGGGTTTTGACCAGGCAATATTAATTTGCAGTACGCCGTCATAAAAGAAGCCTCCTTTAACGAAAAGACCACCGGATTTTCCGGTGGTCCCGCTTTTCGTATAAAATTTACTGAGCAATCTCCTCGTAAACGGAAACGCACTTTCTGTCTCTGTTAATGTGCTCAAAGCGAACAACGCCGCTCTTAAGAGCAAACAGAGTGTCATCCTTGCCCTTGCCCACGTTGGTACCCGGGTGGATTTTGGTGCCTCTCTGACGGACGAGAATATTGCCTGCCAGAACGTACTGACCGTCGGCTCTCTTCACGCCAAGACGCTTGGACTCTGAATCACGACCGTTCTTGGTGGAACCCATTCCTTTTTTATGTGCCATTAGTTTACACCTCCGATATAGTGGACTTTAATATTTACTGCTTCTTATGCGTTGATTGCGGTAATCTCAACCTTGGTGTAGGGCTGTCTGTGACCCTGCTTGCGGCGGTAATTCTTCTTTGGGTGCATCTTGTAAACAAGAATCTTCTTACCCTTTCCGCTCTTTACAACGTTTGCGGTAACAGTTGCGCCCTCAACAACAGGCTTTCCGATGGTAGCTGCGCCCTCGTCATTAACTACCGTAAGAACCTTATCAAAGGTAACGGTTTCGCCGTCAGCCATACCAAGTTTGTCCAGATAGAGAACATCACCTACGCTGACACGATACTGCTTTCCGCAGGCTTCAATAATTGCTGTCATTTTTATTCTTTCACCTCTTTAAATATAGTAGAGACTCGCTCTTGCAGGTGTTCCGTAAAGAAAGCTTAAACCCGCTCAATGCGGCTAAAATAGTATAGCATCTGAGCCTTTAAAAGTCAAGGAATATTTTACGAGGCTTTCACAAAAATATTTGTCTGCTAATTTCGCAAAACGTATTTTTACGGGCATAAAAATCAATTTTAGCCAATAAAATACAGATGATATAAACTTGAAATAATTTAAGCCCTATGGTATTATAATATCAGAATAGAGGATAGGAGCTAATGATATGACCTGGCTGTGGCTTTTAGCGGCAGTTGTTTTCCTGATTGTTGAGGCTCTTACTGTGGGACTCGTAACCATATGGTTTTCGGTGGGCGCCTTTGCCGCAGCGCTCTTTGCCTACATGGAAGTGGGAGTTGTCTTTCAGGCACTGGTATTTATTCTGGTCTCCGCTGCGGCGCTTGCCGTCGCAAGACCCTATATAGTCAAATTTACCAAAACAAGGAAAAGACCTACAAATGCGGACCGTGTTATTGGTATGGTCTGTGTTGTGACGGAGGATATTGACAATATTGCGGGAAAGGGCGCGGTGTCGGTGGACGGCAAGGAATGGTCCGCCCGTACCTCTAACGGCGATAAGCTTGACAGAGGTACATATGTCCGTGTTCTGGCAATTCAGGGAGTTAAACTTATCGTGGAGGCTGTGGGAGAGTAAGCGCCGCGGGGTTTATTAGTGCCGTTTTTGTCCGGGTCCGTAGGGGATTGGATTTGGCGGCAGAATATGGGCTTCTCATACAGACAGTTGCAGAGTAATAAATTTCAGGAGGTAGTTTATTATGATTGTGCTAATTATTCTTGTACTTTTGATTGCACTTGTCGTAACCAACGTCAAGATTGTTCAGCAGGCAAAGGCGTATGTTGTGGAGAGACTGGGTGCCTATAATGCTACCTGGGGAGTGGGCTTCCATTTTAAATTGCCCTTTGTTGACAGAGTGGCAAAGATAGTTTCCCTCAAGGAGCAGGTGGCGGATTTCCAGCCTCAGCCTGTTATCACAAAGGATAACGTAACTATGCAGATAGACACGGTTGTGTATTTCCAGATTACCGACCCGAAGCTCTATACCTACGGAATTGAAAACCCGATTACGGCTATTGAGAACCTTTCAGCCACTACTCTCCGTAATATAATCGGTGAGCTGGAACTGGACCAGACCCTTACAAGCCGTGACATTATAAACAGCAAAATGCGCTCGATTCTTGACGAGGCCACCGATCCCTGGGGAATTAAGGTAAACCGTGTGGAGCTCAAGAATATTCTGCCGCCTAAGGAAATTCAGAACGCCATGGAGAAGCAGATGAAGGCAGAACGTGAGAGACGTGAAGCCATTCTGAGGGCAGAGGGTGAAAAGAAGGCTGCAATTCTTATTGCGGAGGGCGAAAAGGAATCCGCAATCCTCAGAGGCGAGGCAAAAAAGGAGGCGGCAATTCTTGAGGCTGAAGGTCAGGCTGAGGCCATAGTCAAGGTTCAGGAGGCTACCGCTCAGGGTATTAAGCTCATTAACGATGCCTGCCCATCTGATGCCGTAATCCGCATAAAAGCCCTGGAGGCCTTTGCCAAGGCTGCTGACGGAAAGGCGACAAAGATTATTATTCCCTCTGAGATTCAGGGGCTTGCAGGTCTTGCCGGCGGCGTAGTTGAAACTGTTAAAAATGAAGAAAAGGCTGAGTAAGCTGTAAAGAGAAACCGGGCTGCCCAAAAAGGGCAGCCCGGTATTTTTATGCGCTGATTGTCAGTCATCATCCCTCAGCTTGCGCTCCACAGGGAAACCGAATTTTTCGTGGAGCTTTTTCTCCACACAGTGAGGTACAAACCGTGAAACATCACTGTTGTACCGCGCCGCCTCCTTTACAATAGTGGAGGAAAGGTAGCTCCACTTAATGCTGGTGGCAAAGAAAACAGTTTCAATTCTCGGCATAAGGGCGTGATTTGTATGGGCAATCTGAATTTCACTTTCAAAATCCGAAACGGCGCGAAGACCACGCACCATTACAGTGGCGCCCTTGCTCTTTGCAAAGTCCACTGTAAGACCCGTAAACGACTCAACCTCTACGTTGCGAAAATCCTTGCAGCACTCTCTCAAAAGCTCAAGCCTCTCCTCAATGGTAAAGGTCGGTGTTTTGGCGCTGTTTATCAGAACAGCAACGTAAATCTTATCGAACACCCTGGCTGAGCGCTTTATTATATCCATATGACCGAATGTCACAGGGTCAAAGCTTCCCGGGTATATTGCAATCGACATTTTTATCCTCCTGTTTTTTCCCAGTAATGACGTACAAACCATATTAAACCACGGATAGACACCATAATCAAGGGTAATTTTTATATTATCTGATTGAAGCTACATTATATTTGCCCTGCAAACACGTTTTATTTTTACTGTGCGGCAGCAAGACAAAAACTGTAAAATTTAGAAGTATAGCGTAGAAAAATCTGCAAATTCTCTGTACTGTTCATAAAAAATTCATAGTGCGATACAAGTATTGTATGCAAAATAACTAAAACAAAGTTGCGTATCGCAGGAAAGCCGTGACATTAAAATTGAAATTTTTCCATTTAGAACTTGTAAAATTTGATTTGCTGTGCTAAAAACTTGCTCTAGTAAAGCTAGGCTCAAACCCTGTTTTTTATTGAATTTGCCAAAAATCCATGAATAACCTGGAAAGCTTGAAAAATGCCTTGACAGTAAGGATTGCCTGTGATAAAATTCATTTTGTTGAGGCAAGGGCGCATTATAGTTCGGCGACCGAGCCCTTTTTTGTTAATCGTTTTTGCAAAATATCTAAATGTGGATATTTAGAAAATCGAAAGGAAGAAGAAAGCTACACTGCAAACAAGGTTCGCTGCGAGATTGCAGGCTGACTTCTCCGTACTTGTCAAATCGTCATAATTGACATCACTGTCAATGTGATCTGCAATATCGGAGTAAGAGATTTTGGTGCTTTTTTTCTTTTTCTTGGATTTTTTAAATCCCATTCCGTCCATGGCCAGGAAGGAAAACCAGCTCAGGCAGAGAAACAGAAGACCCATAATGGGAAACAGGTGATCTGTCATTGAGAAAAGACCGGATGTATTTACAAAACGGTCCCAGGCGAGAGCGATTACAAGACCGGCAAGAAACCTTGGCACACTCTTATATATAATGGGTCTTATCATATAGGTTTTAAAGTTCTTTTTAAGCCATTTTTTCATGGTGAATTTCCTCCGTGGATTTTGGCAGAAGCCGATATGTTGAGGCTATTATACAGTGACGAGGGAATTTTCACAAGCTTTTTTGTATTTTATCTGAAGGATGAAGCAAATTTAAGAGCCTTGGTGAATGTTCAGCCTTTGGGAGAAATGCCTTTTTCACGGGTTGCCGCATAAAGAGCAACCCCGGATTACGGGAATTTCTCTAGAAGGAGTATGATGTCTATGCCAACAGATCACCGCATGAAGAGGCGGTAAAAGGTTCTACAAAAGTCTGCGCAGTCAGACGAAAAATTATAAAATAAGCTGTTTCCCCGGGGAAACCGATGAGAGAAGCGTTGGAAAAACCGGCAAAAACAGCGTTAGTATGGAGCTGATGGTAAATTATGATTAAGTATTCAGTAAAAAGAATTCTCGAGTCACTCCTCACAGTTCTTATAATCGTGACCATAGTCTTTCTTCTCATGAGACTGCTTCCAACCGATTATTACTTTACTGAGGATGAGCTTCTGAAGCTTACTGACGAGCAGAAGGAAGACAGACTGAGAGCCGCCGGTCTTACGGACCCGATGTTTGTCCAGCTTGGCAGATTTTATAACAACCTGCTTCACGGAGATCTGGGTAAATCCACCAGACTTCAGAGCGGCGTTCCCGTAACCCAGGTTATTTCCTCAAAAATAACCGTTTCAATGAAGCTGGGCGCCGTTGCATTCGGACTGTCGCTTGTTTTGGGCGTTGTGTTCGGAATTGTTCAGGCAACCTTTAAAGATAAGGTTCCCGATCACATCGGTACGGTATATACAATATTCGCAAACGCTGTTCCGGGACTTGTACTTTATTCTCTTGTTCTTGTGTTTGGTTCAAGAGTCCTGGGGCTTCCCAGTATGTATTCCACAAGAAACCCTGTTGTTTCGTCCATACTGCCTGTAACCTGCCTTACATTGGGCTCTATTGCAGGTCAGATGCTTTGGACCCGCCGCTACATGATTGAT
>CALWYM010000079.1 GCA_944385775.1 uncultured Oscillospiraceae bacterium
ACTGTTTGCCTCCTCATCGGAAAGAGAGAGAACGTAAAATGCCAGCCGCTGGGCACTTTTTACCCCTATTCCGGGAAGTGACGCAAACTTTTCAACTAAATTTTCAAGAGAATTTGGAAAAGAATTCATTAATATTCAACCTCTGAGACACGTAATATAATTTTTTCTGTCGGCAGCCTTAAATATGCTGCTGCCGGCTACCAGCACATTGGCGCCGTTTAAAACCGCCGTTTTCGCCGTTTCAATATTTACTCCGCCGTCTACCTCTAAATCACACTCCCTGCCCGACCGGTCAATCATCTCTCTTACTGCTTTGACCTTGGGCATCATGTCCGCCATAAATCGCTGCCCGCCAAAGCCCGGCTCCACAGTCATCACAAGAACCATGTCAAGGTCATTAAGGTACTCTGCTAGACTCCCTGCCGGAGTTTTCGGCTTCAGGGCAAGCCCCACCTTTTTCCCGCAAGTCTTTACTGCGTCAATGGCAGCGTGAATATCCTCAGGCTCCGCCGCCTCAAGATGAAATACAACCATATCGGCGCCGGCGGCACAAAACCTCTCCACATACTTCTGGGGCTGTGTAATCATAAGGTGAACGTCAAGGAATTTATCTGTTGCTTTCCGCACCTGCTCCAAAATCGGAAGTCCAAAGGAAATATTCGGCACAAAAACTCCGTCCATAACATCAAAATGAACGTATTCCGCTTCCTCTACTGTCTTAAGCTCCTCGCCCAGCCTGAGAAAATCGGCCGAGAGAATAGACGGCGCTATCTTTATCATAATTATCCTCCCGTAAATATGGTAACCCGGGGTCGCTGCGGCGCATAATATAACTTAGCGGCCGGCTAGCCCTCTCGCTTTAAGATAGGGGTCAGCGAGGAACTCCCTATTTCTTCCTCGCAGGACCCCAGGCGGTTATCAATCATAAATAATATTATTTTTCCTGTCAATTATATAAAATAAATAGTCTTTGGTCAATGAAAAACTTTTACCCGTCCTTGACTTTACGGCTGTAAAAATATAAAATATGATAAAAGGTTTTTGCTCTCTTTAGCAAGCCGAATGAACTAACTTTCAAAGAAAGAGTCAGACAATGAAAAAGATTAAAAAGCCTTCCCCAGTACCTCTTTTCGGTACGGCTGCCTTATGGATATTTTATACCCTTTTTCTTCCGCTTTACAAGCCGTCTCATTTTTTATACCTGACTGCCGGAGCGGTTATATGCTATATTCTTCTGACAAAGCTGTTTCCCGGAAGGGTGGAAGAAATCAAGGAACCTGAAAAACCCTTTACCACCGGAAACGAGGAAATTGACAAGCTCCTGTCAGAGGGTAGAACAGCCGCTTCCGAGATGGAGCGCATTGCTGCCAATGTGAAAAATCAGCAGATAAAGGAAAAAATCAACAGGCTAAGTGATTTAACAGAACGTATTTTTCAGGACCTTACGGAGGATCCCGGAGACTTGTCTCAGGTACGTCGCTTTGCCAATTATTTTTTACCCACCACACTGAAGCTTTTAAATGCTTATGACAGAATGAGCTCTGAGGAATTTTCGGGTACAAATACCAGTTCCATTTTGTCCTCTGTTGAAAATGTCCTGGACAAGACCATTGAAGCGTACACAAAGCAGCTTGACGCTCTCTTTGCCAATGAAGCCCTTGATATTGAAACCGATATTGAGGTGCTTGAAACAATGATGAAGCGCGAAGGTCTTGGCGGAAAGGATTTTAAGCTTTGAAGCTTTAAAAAAATTTGACATACGGCGCATTTTCTGCGCTTTAGAAAGGATGTATTTTTTATGATGCCTGATAACAAATCCGAGTATATTCCGAACCTGACTTTTAACTCTACCCCGGCGCCCACCGACTCCGCTCCTGCCCAGCAGGCTGCCCAGGAGCTTCCTACCGCGGAAGAGCTTATTGAGCAGCAGGAGTCCAGCCTTTCTCCGGAGGAACTTAAGGCTGTTGACGATTTTTCAAAGAAGATAGACATTACCGATACAAACGCCATTCTCCAATACGGCGCCGCCTCTCAGAAAAACATTGCGGATTTCTCAGCAACCACCCTTAACAGCGTCCGTACAAAGGATATGGGCGAGGTGGGCGATATGCTCTCCGACCTTGTGGTTGAGCTAAAAGGCTTTAACTACGGCGACGAGGAAAAGCGCGGGTTTTTCGGCTTTAAGAAAAAAATTGAAAATAAAATTGCCTCTCTTAAGGCACAGTACGACAAGGCTGAAGTAAACGTGGACAAGATTTGCTCCGCACTTGAGGCTCACCAGGTCACCCTTCTTAAGGACATTGCAACCCTCGACAGAATGTATGAGCTTAATCAGGGTTACTTTAAAGAGCTTACCATGTATATAATCGCGGGTAAGAAAAAGCTGCGGGAGTGCCAGGAAGTCGTGCTGCCCCAGCTTCAAAAAAAGGCACAGGAGTCCGGCGCTCCGGAGGACGCTCAGGCTGTCAACGATTTTGCCAACATGATAAACCGCTTTGACAAAAAAATCCATGACCTAGAGCTTACCAGAACTGTCTCAGTACAGATGGCTCCTCAGATACGTCTTATTCAGAATAATAATACACTGATGGTTGAGAAAATCCAGACTTCCCTTGTAAATACCATTCCTCTTTGGAAAAGCCAGATGGTCCTTGCCCTTGGTATGCACCACTCTCAGCAGGCTATGGAAGCTCAGCGTGAGGTTTCCGACTATACAAACGAGCTTCTCAAAAGAAATTCTGAAATGCTGAAGCAGGGCTCTGTTGAGGTTGCCAAGGAATCGGAGCGGGGCATTGTGGACCTTGAGACCCTTAAAGCAACAAATCAGAATCTTATCGATACCCTTGAGGAAGTTCGTACAATTCAGACCGAGGGCTCCCAGAAGCGCCGTCAGGCTGAGGCTGAGCTTACCAAAATTGAGGACGAGCTTAAGCGCAAGCTTATTGAGATAAATAAATGAAAAAATTCCTTTTATCCAGAAAAGCTGGATTTATTGTTCTTGCTCTGTCTGTCCTTATTATGACCCCTGTGGGCATAATAAGATCACTAAACCGCCTTGCCGAAGATGTTGAAGAGTGCTTTACGGAGGGAGTTGAGGTAGAAAGCCCCGGTTCCTCCTATATGTCGGCTTCTCTTTCCTCCTTGCTGGAGGAAAGGGCAAGGGCATCTCTGGGTTTAGTTACTGTGGGTAATAAATTTCCTGACCTTTCCGAAGAAACCGACGCGCTTCGTCAGGCAAGAGAGCGGCTTTTGGACGCTTCAACCATAAGTGAAAAATACGCTGCCAACCAGGAAATTGAGGAAGCCTGGCAGACCCTTTACTCCATGATTCCCCTGTCTGAGCTTTCCCAGGCTGACCGGGAAATCGCTGAGAGCTACTCTGAGCTTTTGGAAAAGGTGCAGGGCTCTATTAATATAAATCAGTATAATAATTTGGTGGATAATTTTTACAATGTCACTCTTTCCACCTTTCCGGGCAGGCTTTTTGCTGATTTTATAACCGGTCCAGAATATTTTGGAGAGTAAGATATGAAAAAATTTATATTGGTAATTATGGTGCTGGCACTGACGGTGTCTGTACCGGCAGGCGCTCTGGCGCTTGAACCATCTAGCGACTTTTATGTAACCGACACCACCGGTTCCCTGTCACAGCAGGTAGTTGACCAGGTAATTGACCTTAACATCCAGCTTGAAAACAGCTGCGGTGGGCAAATTGTGGTTGTGTTAATCGACTACTTTGGCGATACCTACGCCGATGAATACGCAGTATCGCTGTTTAACGAGTGGCATATATCGGGAAATGGTATGCTGCTTGTGGTATCGCCCTATGAAAAACGCGGCGGAATTACCGTGGGTTACGAAATAGAGAACGTTTTTCCTGACAACGCAAAAAACAAATACCTTAATAACTATTTCTGGGACGACTTTGACCGTGGCAGATATGACGAAGCCGTATCGTCCCTTATGGTGGAGCTTGCGGAGTGGTATGATGACCAGTATGACCTGAACCTGACATACGGGGATAGTTCCTCAAAATCCGGTGGATTTGCCGAGTTTTTGTATTCTGTTTCGTCAACTCTTATCACGCTGGTCGTATTCTTTTTGATTGTCTATATGATAATCCGCATCGACAGACGAATGTTCAACAGCTACTATATCGGTCTTGGAATGCCAATTCCTCGTTACTATCCGTGGTTTATATTTTTCGGTCCACACCATCGCAGACCGCCAAGAGGTCCTCGTCCGCCGCGAGGTCCGGGAGGCTTTGGCGGATTTGGAGGATCCGGTGGAGGATTTGGCGGGCGCATTGGTGGTGGCGGAAGCTTCAGAGGCGGCGGAGGTCACAGCGGCGGCGGCTTCGGCGGCAGAAGATAAGGTTAAATTTTATATTAACGGACTTAATTTGCCGTTATTTTGCTATGTTTTGCCTTGACTTTGGAACTTTTATGTAATATACTCTACGTGTAATTGGTTTTATATTTTACGCCTAAGATGAAAAGGGGAAAATGAGGATGCCCAACGATAACAACAAAGCCGGCGATATATCAAGAATTATAGTAAAATGTATCAGTCACCTTGAACGCCACAGAAGAAAATATATGAACGAAAATTTGAAAGAGAAGGATATACGAGGTTCCATGTTTCTGGCCATTATGTATCTTGCTCACAACCCAGGTTCCAGTCAGGACCGTCTTTGCAGCGAGCTTTTGATTGATAAGGGAAACGCTGCCAGACTCTGCCGTCAGCTTGAGGAAATCGGTTATATAAAGAGAGAGCAATCTCCACTTGACAGGCGTCAGAACATGCTGTTTTTAACCGAATACGGTGAGGCTCAGCTGCCGTTTATCCGTCAGTATCTTCACTCCTGGTCTGACGCTGCTACTTCCGGCTTTACATCGGAGGAGCTTGAGATTCTTGTTTCTCTGCTCCAGCGTATGAAGGAAAACGTTCATTCAATGTAAAATGTAATATAAAAAATACCCTGCCGAAAACGGCAGGGTATTTTTTATACCAATCAGAAAATCAAAGTTGCAAAATAGTCGTCAATCGTCTCAGCACGGCGGATAAGCTCTGTGGTACCGTCCTCGTGGAGCAGCACCTCAGCAGAACGCAGCTTTCCGTTATAGTTGTATCCCATAGCGTGACCGTGGGCACCAGTATCGTGGATAACAAGCAAATCTCCCTTATCAATCTTGGGAAGCTCCCTGTCAATGGCAAACTTATCGTTATTTTCGCAAAGACCTCCGACTACATCGTAAAGATGGTCGCAAGGCTCCTTTTCCTTGCCCAAAACGGTAATGTGGTGATATGCGCCGTACATAGCTGGTCTCATAAGGTTGCAAGCGCAGGCGTCAACTCCGATATACTCCTTATATATATGTTTTTCGTGGATTGCCCTTGTGAGCAGGCAGCCGTAGGGACCCAGCATATATCGTCCCAGCTCTGTAAATATACGGACATCGTCCATACCGGCAGGGACAAGGATTTCATCGTACGCCCTTCTTACTCCCTCGCCAATTATCTCAATATCCGGCGCAAGCTGGTCCGGATAATATGGGATTCCGATACCGCCTGAAAGATTTACAAAATCAATATGGGCTCCGGTGGTATTATGAAGCTCCACAGCCAGCTCAAAAAGCTGCTTTGCCATCATGGGATAGTATTCGTTAAATGTGGCATTTGACACAAGAAACGCATGAATTCCGAAATTCTTAGCGCCTAGCTCCATAAGGTCACGATATGCGCTCTTCATCTGTCCCTTTGTCATGCCGTATTTGGCATCTCTGGGATTGTCCATAATCTGATTTGCCACGGAAAACACTCCGCCCGGGTTATACCGGCAACATATTGTCTCCGGCACACCGCAGAGTTTATTTAAAAATTCCACATGGGTATAATCATCAAGATTAATATACGCCCCAAGCTCCCTGGCCTTAAGCATATCAGCCTCAGGAGTCTCATTAGAGGAAAACATTATATCGCTGCCGCTAAAGCCGCACTTTTCACTCATTACAAGCTCTGTAAGAGAAGAACAGTCAACGCCGCAGCCCTCCTCCTTTAAAATTTTAAGAATGGCCGGTGTAGGCGTAGCCTTAACGGCAAAGTACTCCTTAAATCCAGGGTTCCACGAAAAGGCCTTGTAAAGGACCCGGGCATTTTCACGTATTCCACGTTCATCGTATATATGAATTGGAGTTCCGTACTGCTGTGCAATCTCGGCAAACTTTTCAGCCGTTGCAAAGACTTTTTTCATTATTACTTCACCTTTCCTTTCTGAAGTTTTAGGCTACCGCCTGATTTATACAGCTATAAATTTTATATCATATTTCCTCTTTTTGCAACTATTTTTCCCCTATTTTTCGCAATTAGTCATAATTAACTCCTGCAAAAGTCCATAATTAGTCAATTAGACTGACAATGCGGCTGCAAAAGACTTACGTTCCCTACTCATCAGCTTTTTTCACAATTTTTTCCTGCTCTGCTTTTTTCAAAGCCTTTTCCACCGCTCTGTTTTTCTCATGTATCTGAGATTTTAAAATAACATTATTCATTTCTCTGCAGTGATGCAAAACCTCGTTTTTAAGGTCTGCCGCCGTCATTCTGAGCGCTCCGCTGCCCAGTATTATCATCTGCTCAGGTCCATCGGAAGTTGCGACATAAACACGGTGGTCTTTACTTAAATTTGTCGCCACACGCTCGATGTACGTATCGGCAGTCTCCGCTTCCTTTGTATAAACCACATGGATATTGTGGTATTTTTCCACCGAGCCCTTGCCGCCGGATACCTTATATGCGTCAAATACAATGATAACTTCTACCTTTCTCAGACCGGCATAGTTTGAAAGCTCGTCCATCAGCAGTTTTCTCGCCGCATCAAGACTGTGCTCCGAAGCCTTTTTAAGCTCGTCCCATGCAAAAATAATGTTATACCCGTCTACCAGCAAATACTCTGGACCGGTTTTCGATGATTTTATGACAACCTTTTCATCGGTCTTTTTCTTTTCGGACTTTTTTCGTTCTTCCTTTGGTAGTATATCCCTACGCTTTATTTCACCGTATGTTCGTTCAAAAATTTCCTTAAGCTCCTTATCCGCCACGTCCGGAGTTAAACTTTTTGGCTCGTAGTTACCGCTCTCACCACCGGAAACCGGAAAATCACCGGTTTCCTCTCTTTTTGGCGCAAGAATACTGTCAAGGTGCATTTTCTGGGGCACCATATACCACTTTACCGGGTACCCTGCCCCATGGGCGCAGAATATCGAGTCCGGGGAGTTCTCCACATCGCGTTCCGGGTCATATCCAATGGCTGCTACAACCTCTTCCTGATTGTGGCAGGGCTCATATCCTCTTAAAACGCAGAAAAGCCTGCCAAGCCCCTTTGTATATGACAAAACAGTTCTGGAATAATCGCCCACCTGGGAAACAGGCACGCTGCCTGTCAGAATAGTTTCCTCACCCTTTACCTCGGGAGGATTAAGCTTCGACGCCATTCTCGTAAGGTCTGACATGGCTCTGCCAACATATAAGGTGGGCACCTCAAGGATTATATCGTACCACGGCTCAAGGAGAAGACTTGAAGCCTGCATAAGTCCCTGCCTTACAGCACGGTATGTGGCCTCTCTGAAGTCACCGCCCTCTGTATGCTTTATGCTGGCGCGCCCTGCCTTAAGGGTGATTTTCATATCCGTAATAGGCATACCCGTAAGTACGCCTAAATGGGTTTTCTCAGCAAGATGGGTAAGTATCAGCCGCTGCCAGTTTCGGTCAAGCTCGTCCTCACTTACATCAGAAGCATAAACCATACCGCTTCCCCGCTCCCCCGGCTCAAGCAGCAAATGCACCTCGGCATAGTGACGCAGCGGCTCATAGTGACCTACGCCCTCAACAGTATTTGTAATAGTCTCCCGGTAGACAATGCCACCGTTTTTAAACTCCACGTCAAGATCGAAACGCTCCCTCATCTGACGGGTCAGTACCTCAAGCTGCACCTCACCCATTATATGGACATGGATCTCCCTCAGTCGCTCGTTCCATATGATTTTAAGCTGCGGGTCCTCCTCCTCAAGCTCACGAAACTTACTAAGCGCCGTAAATGGCTCGCACCCCTCAGGAAGCACAGCCTGGTAACTGAGCACAGGCTCCAAAGTTGGCAAAAGCCCATTTTTCTCCGCTCCGAGCCCCTGTCCAACATAGGTCTTGCTAAGACCTGTGACAGCGCATACCGTTCCAGCTTTAACTGATTCTGCCACCGTAAACTTATCTCCGGAATAAAGACGTATCTGATCTGCCTTTTCCTGCCAGTTCTCACCGGAAATCACACTTTTAACTTTAAGCTCCCCACCGGTAATCTTCATGTAGGTAAGCCGTGTGCCCTGACTGTCACGCCCTATTTTATATACCCTGGCGCCAAACTCCGTCCCTCTCTCCGGCTCTGAAATAAGCTCATCAAGACCTGCCATAAATTCCTCAACACCTGAAAGTTTAAGAGCCGAGCCAAAAAACACAGGAAAAAGCTGCCTTTCCGTTACCTGACGACGTATCTCTGCCTTTTCAACTTTTCCAGTTGTGAGGTATTCCTCCATAGCGTT
>CALWYM010000080.1 GCA_944385775.1 uncultured Oscillospiraceae bacterium
TAGCCTACGCAAAGCACCCGGAGCGGTTTTGGAGCGGCTCAAACAAAAGGCTTCGCTGCGAAAACTGCCAGGACAGAATATGCAAAATTAAAAAGGGTCTTGAGTCTGCTGCCGTCTCATTCAAAAAGACCCTGCGACAGTGAATCTTTTGCCGGATATATGAAAAGAGCTGCCTTAAATGGCAGCTCTTTGGAATTTACAGGTCAATGAAATGAAAAACGCCGTTATTACATATATCGTCCAGAAACCGGGCAACCTTGAGGGGTGGCTCCACCATTCCGTCCAGAAGCCAGCGGTGGATAACATTCATACAGCCGTAGCTTACGAAAGAGTACATAACGTCAAGCAGCTCCTTTGGCGCCGTGGGCGATACCTTGCTCCAGCTTCGGATACAGACCGGTCTTGCTACGTCCACAAGCTTTGACAGAAACTCACTGTCGCAATGCTCTCCGAATAAAACACTGGAAATCTCCCTGTGGTCCCTCAGCACGGTAAGTCCCCTTGTGAATATGTCCACCACATCTTCCGGCGCCTGAAAGGTCAGCACGGAGGACAGCACGTCTACATAAAACTTGTCCTCAATTACCGTGAGAAGCTGAGAGGGGCTGTCGTAATAGGAGTAAAAGGTGCCACGGTTTATATCAGCCTTCTGGCAAAGCTCCTTAACCGTTATCTTCTCAATGGGCTTTTCCTTTAAAAGAGAGAGCAGACTGTGCTCAAGAGCGGATTTCGTGTACTGAACCCTGCGGTTATCCTTAGTGTTTGCCATTTATGCTTCCTTTCCGCGGCGATTTTTTCAACATATCTTATGGAAAATGTGGACTGTACAACAAAAATAGAGAAATTGTCTATTGAAACTTTTAGCTCATTATATTATAGTTATGGTATATAAGTCAACACAAAGTTTAATTAATAGCGTAGCGTTTGCCTATTGACCATTTATGGAGGTAGAGGTATGAAAAAATACAGAATTATCTCTGACGGCTCCTGCGATCTTCCTCAGGAGATGATGGACAGGTTCGGGATATGGGTAGTGCCCTTTTACGTAACCATGGACGAAAAGACGTACCTTAAGGAGGGCATAGACATTTCCCAGGACGATTTTTACCAGTGGATGGTGGATAACCCGGACAAATTCCCGAAAAGCGCCATGCCGTCGGTTCAGGATTTCCTGGACTCTTTTACGGAGGCAGCGGAGGCGGGAGAGGATATAATATGTATCTGTATAACCCAGAAATTCAGCTCATCATACCAGTCTGCCGTGACGGCCATGGGACTTTTAAAAGACTCCTATCCTGACACAAGGGTAACGGTTATAGACTCCATTATGGACACGGTTTTGCAGGGCATTTATGTTCTGGAGGCCTGCCGCATGAGGGACAACGGCGCAGGATATGACGAGCTTATAAAAGAGCTTGAGAGCATTAAGTCCACAGGACGGATTTTCTTCACCGTTGGAAATATAGATTATCTGAAGCACGGAGGCAGAATCGGAAAACTCTCCGGAATTGCCGGGACTCTTTTGGGTATCCGTCCCATTATTACCCTCAAGGAGGGTGAAATATTTTCCTCCGGCATTGCCAGAAGCCGTACAAAGTCCCTTGACAAGGTGGAGGGGCTTATAAAAGAGTATCTCACCGAAACGGGCTGGAGCGATGAGGATTACGCCATTGCCATAGGCTACGGCTACGACTATGAGGAGGCTGAGGGCTTCAGGGACAGAGTGGAGAGTCTTTTGGCGTCCATTGGTCATAAAAAGTCCATAGAAATATTCCATATAGGCGCCACAATAAGCGTCCACACAGGTCCTTATCCCCTGGGTGTTGGTATTATTAAAAAAGGAAGCATATAAAATACGCAGGACCGGATTTACACCGGTCCTGCTTTTTTGCAACGGATATGTTAAAAAACACCCCTGCACAGGTAGCAGAGGTGTTTTTAAAATTATAGGTGTATAAGAGCTTTATCTGAGACCAAGGCTGCTGTTTAAAAGCAGGGTACTGTAAAGGAAAAGCACGTCCTGATTTGAAAAATCTATAAAGGAGTCAAGGGCAGAGGAGGGCATATAGCGTATATCCACCAATGTAACGGTTTTGTAGCTGCCGATAAAAAGTGGAGCAATGCTGCTTCCAAAGGAATCACGGAAAACTATAAGCTCTCTGTCGGTTTCCGCGTTTGGGTTTTCAATGACGATAAGAGGGTCGCCGCCGGAGAGAAACATCTCATAGGGGTCAAGCCCTGAAGCTTTGTCCATATTATAGACTACGCCTGGGAGGGGAGCTCCCGTATTATAGCTTGTGACCTCGGCGCTATTTATATCGTCGTTTGTAAGATAGGTAATGGTATCAGGTTCAAGGTCCAGTGCGGACTGACCTTTATATACTCCGTAAAAGGGCAGTGGAAGAATATTTTCCGTAAAATCGCCGGTGGGCTCCGCGCCCATTTCGGTAAGAATTTTGTCCGCAACGGGTATAAGCTTTTCCTGACGCCAGTGAGTGTCGGTTTTATAGTAGCAGGACAGGTCAAGCTGACCGAAGATGTCGATATATGTCATGTACTCTGTCCGCTTGAGCATATAATCCACAATGTCGTCGTAGTCCGGCTTAAGACCGTCCATAAAATAGTTTTTGTCCGGGACAATGGAGAAATATATGTTCATGCCCTGAAGGTAGTTTTCGTATATATAGCTGAATTTGTCGGCGGCGTACTGAAGCATGGGCTCCTTAACCGGATAGTCCAGCTTTGAAACGTAGCCGTTTTTGTCAAAGTATATGCCGTTATTGTCCTTCATTCTCAAAATCGAATACGCCGTTTTTGCCTTTATGGTGCGGAAGGTATCTCGAATCGGGAACTGGTCAAGGCTGTAATCCTCAAACTGGTCCATAAATTCACCGGACATAAGGGTCGAGAAGGAGAGGGTGGGAAACTGGGCAAGTCCACGGCGCTCGCTGTTTGAATAGGCGTCGTCGGGCTTGAGCAAAGCCCACAGCCAGAAGGAAAATATAACGGCGGCAAAGAGAAAAACGCTTAAAACTGATTTTAATTTGCCGGCAGAAATCATTTATACCGGTCCCCCTTTCTTAAAATCTGAAGTATAGAAATGGGTTAAAGGAGCCGTCAACAAGGTAAGATGTGGAGATTATAAGAATGATCACCTGAACTGCCGGCTCAGCCACGGACATAAGTGCGTTTACGGCGCTGTTTTTACAAAGCTTTTTGTAAATAAGCTTTGGAGCGGGAGTCGATGCTATAATCGCCACAAGGATTATAACGCAGTAGCTTCTCAAGTAGTAAAGGCTTTCGGCGCTTACAAGGGGTATTCCGCCGGCGCCTGCCATTCCTCCGAAGGTATTAAGGGCGTCGGGCAAATTTTTCGCGTTAAAGATAACGAAGCCCATCGTCACAAGGAGCAAAACGTAAACGTGGGAGAGAATTTTGCTTTTTTTAAGGTATTTAAGAAGAAAGAACTTTTCAAGAATGAGAAGCGCCGCAAAGTACAGTCCCCACAGTATAAATACGCCGCTGGCGCCGTGCCACATACCCGTAAGAGCCCATACTGCGATGATATTCAAAATATGGCGGAAAGGCTTAACACGGTTGCCCCCCAGGGGAATATACACATAGTCGCGAAACCAGCTGCCCAAAGAGATATGCCATCTCCGCCAGAACTCCGTAATGCTTCGTGAAATGTAGGGGTAGTTGAAGTTTTCCATAAACTCAAAGCCGAAAATCCTGCCAAGCCCGATTGCCATATCGCTGTAACCGGAGAAGTCAAAGTAAATCTGAAGCGTATAGGAAACGGCATAGAGCCAGAATCCCAGTACGGACTGAGCGGAGGCGTCGGTACACTTGCTTACAAGCTCCCCGAGAAGATTTGCTACAAGGACTTTTTTCGCAAGACCTGAGGCAAAGGAGCCTACGCCCCGGGAGAACATATCAAGGGAGTGAGTGCGGCTTTTAAGCTGGACGGCAATATCGGAATACCGTACGATAGGTCCAGCCACGAGCTGAGGGAACATGGCGATATAAGCTCCCAGGTCAATGGGGTTTTTCTGGGCTGGCACTGTGCCCCGATGAACGTCCACGAGGTAGCTCAGAGACTGGAAGGTATAGAAGCTTATTCCCACAGGCAGAGCAATCTGAAGCAGGGGCAAATCGGTTTTAAGTACGGAATTTACAGTGGAGATAAAAAAGTCCATGTACTTAAAGTACCCAAGAAGGCAAAGGTTTGCCGAGACGAAGACCCCAAGCCACAGAGCTGAGTGCTTTTTGGATTTTTCAATTATAATCCCTCCGAAATAGCCGAGGGCAATGGAGGTTATCATAAGAAGCGTGTACTTAGGCTCTCCCCAGTAATAGAAAACAAGGCTTGAGAGCAGCAGAACCGTGTTTTTAAGAAACCGCGGCGCTATGAGATATACCACAATCACCACAGGGAGAAAGTGATATAAAAATGAGATACTTGAAAAAAGCATATTTATTTCCCCCTGAAGGTGAAAATAATATTTTTGGAAAGGGCAATGCCCTCCGTTATGGTTTGAGGTACCCGGAAATCGGGTACCTCAAAGAGCGAATGAAAGACGATTAAAAAATCATTCTATGGAAGTGGGGCACATTAAGAAGAATACAAGGTTTCCGCTGGTGGCGGTGACAGTCTCGTCAGCAGTTACGCACACATTCCAGCTCGGATTTGATGCGGCTGTAAGAGTCTCTACGAAAGAAGCGGTGTCAGCACTGTCCTCAAGCTCAAATACATAGCCGATAAAGGGAATGCTTCCGATTATAGGTCCGAAGCTGTACGCTGAAACAAAGCCCGTAATATCGGAATCAAAGCCTGCAAGGTAGCCCTCGGTAACCTCGTTTGTCATGGGTGAAAAGAGAATGATATCGTTTGTGATAAGGGCGTTTGCAATTTCCTCGGGAGAGGTCATGCCGCCGTCGGTAAGCTCAATAAACTGATTTTTCAGCGTGTCGCCCATAGTGGCTTCGGCAGAGGGCTCATTGCTATGATTTTCCTCGCCCTGGTCGGGAGCCTCAGGGTCAACGGACAGATTCTCGTCTCCGGTACCGGAGCTATCGTCAGTGTTTTCAGCACTGTCGTCAGTGTTACCTGCTTCGGCGTCACTATCAGTGTTTTCGTTGTTTTCGTTGTTTTCGTTGTTTTCATTGTTTTCATTGTTTTCATTGTTTTCGACGTTCTCGGTATTCTCGTTGTTTTCAGTATTTTCGTTGCTGTCCGTATCGGCGCAGGCAGCGAGGGAGAATACCATTGTGAGAGCTATCAAAAGTGCGATAAATTTTTTCATTTATTTTTCCTCCTATCAGGTTGTCGCACAGGTAAGACATTGGAGAAGGAGAAAAAGTTCCCAAAAAATAAAAAATTTTTTTATTCCACCCCGGTAAGGTCAAAGGGAGGGGTATATTCCTCCTTTGCGGAGCTGAGCTCCTGATAAAATCCGTCCTCAATGTCGGCAGCCTCCATATATGCTTTCGCCAGATTGTATTCCTCCGGGGAAAGCCGCCTTGAAAGCTCAGGAAACTCACCTGCCCGCCCGGCAGGAGTATACTGGCTCATAAGGCTGAACATAACATCGCCGGGGGAAAAGGTGTCGGCTACCCAGTCAATTACTGAAAAGGTGTTTTCAAGATTTCCCGGCAGCACAAGGTGACGGATAATAATTCCCTTTTCCATAATACCGTCGCCGTCTATGCGGTATGGACCAACCTGACGGAACATCTCCAAAATCGCGGCTTTCGCAACCTCAGGATAGTCGGGAGCGGAGGAATATTTCTCCGCCGGCTCCGGCAGACCGTACTTCATATCGGGAAGATAGATTGAGACCTTGCCAGAAAGAAGTTTCAGGGATTCCACAGACTCATAGCTCGATGTGTTCCACACAACCGGCACGGGCAGCGGCTCTTTCAGGCTTTCCAGCACAGGGAGCAAATAGTGGGCGGCAGTTACAAGGTTAATATTGTGGCAGCCTTTTTCAATAAGCTCACGATAGATTTGGGAAAGCCGCTGAGGCGACACCGTTTTACCGAAGTTATTTTCGGAAATATCGTAGTTCTGGCAATATACGCACCGGAGATTACAGCCGGAGAAGAATGCGGCTCCGCTGCCGCCTGTTCCGCTGATAGGTGGCTCTTCCCAAAAATGGGGAGCCGCCCTTGCGATTCTGGCTTCCTCACCGCCGCCGCAAAAGCCGGTAGAGGTACTGCTGCGCAAAGCTCCGCAGTGCCGTGGACAAAGGCTGCATTTATAGCTCATTTTGTGCTGCTCCTTACTTTTTTATACGGGATTTTCCAAAATACCCAGGAATATGGGTGAATAATATGATGTGTCAAATATGACGTAGATAAAGGGCTCATCAAAACAAAGCTCCACAGGTAGGACAGGCTCCCCCGAGCCGGTTTCCATAATGGCAGCCGTAGCTGCCGCCGCTTCTGTACCCTTCTCGTCAACGATTACCTTTACCTTTTGCAAAACCTTGCTTATATAAAGAGGCATACCGTCCTCGCCTGTTCCCATAAGAGAGAAATCAGCCAAATCAGGGCTGAAAGCCGTCTCAAGTCCGAGAGCGGGGAGGGTTTCCGTCATATCCAGGGAACACTCCGCCGTAAATTTCGGAATGGAAAGCTGGACTTCTCTGCCGGCACTTTGGAAAGCGGCGGAAAGAAGCCTGGAAAGGTCAGCTCCAGTCAGCGAGGAAAGCAGCTCTGCCGGCGACAGACCGGCTGTGCTGCGGATAGCGGCAAAGTAAAGCTCGTGCCCTTTGTAGGGCATAACAAGACAGTCAGTGTCATTTTCGTTAACATAGCCGAAACTGGCGGTCTGCCTCATAAAATCTACCTCAACATCGCCTTTTGTGCCGTGGAAGGTATCCTTTTTCGTTGATTCCGGTTTAAAGGGACTTGCCCAGTCTGCGTTCATATATATTGTGTTAATGAGAACCAGCATTGTGTTTTCGGAAAGCTCACGGTCAAGAAGCTGGGGTATAAGCCCTTTTGTCTTGTCGTCCACCCATGAATTTATTGCTTTTTTTGCTTTTGCGGTGGCAAGGTCTCCGGAATACATCTCGGCACCGTAACAGCTTGCAAGACGGGAAAGGTAGCTTTCCAGAATATTTGCGTCACTGTCTGTCCAGGCTGAATTTGATAAAACAAACTCAGCGCCATTTTCTCCGCCGTTTTCCAGCTTTTCCCTAATGTCAGCGCCGAAAGCGCCCAAAGCTTCATCACTGCCTCCTAAAAGGGCGGCAAATTCATCGGCTGTTTCACCGCTTGCCCCGGCAGCCGCCATGGACAGGCACAGATAGGCGGAAAGGGGCGAGATTACAGGGTTTTCCTTCCTGCTGGCAGACAAAAGGTCAAGCCCCAGATTTGTCACATACTGCCCCATGCTTGAGGTGTCGGTAGCGGGGACAGAGGTCTTTTCAATGTCCGCCGTCAGAAGCGTCATATCTTCGTAAAGAAGGTTTTTTTTGCGTCCGCAGCCGGCAAGGGAAAAAATAATCGCCCCAGACAGAATAACCGCAATTAGTTTTTTCATCGTTATCTCTCCTTTCAGTTTTTCCTCTACTGATAATGTAGGAAAACGTGGGGAGAAAGTACGGGATAAAATTAAAAAGGTCCCTGCGCCGAATGGGGCAGGGACCGAAAGAATCGAAACCGTCTGTTACCGTGAAAGGCGCTGCGCCCAGGAGGAATACTCCTCTACCTGGTTCCGGCAGGAGGTGATGTCCTCACCGTGGGCAAGAACATAGACCTTTACCTTTGGCTCGGTGCCGCTGGGACGGACTATTATCACAGTGCCGTCAGCCAGTACAAAGGACACTACGTTTGACCCGGAAAGCTCCATTGAGGTTACCTTGCCCGTGTCAAGCTCCTTTTAAGTGCCGGGCTGATAGTCCCTGTAAAGGCGGACTTTCACGCCGCCGATTTCCCTGGGCGGATTTTCACGAAGTCCGTTCATAAGCTCTGCCATTTTATGAATACCGTCAAGACCGGGCATTACAAGGTTAATTGTCCGCTCGGCATAGGCGCCGTACTTTTCGTACATCTCGTCAAGAGCGTCAATAAGACTCTTTCCCTGGAGGAAATACCAGGCGGCCATTTCGCTGAGCAGGACAGAGGCGGTAACGGCGTCCTTATCACGGACATAGTTTCCCAGCATATAGCCGTAGCTCTCCTCAAAGGAGAAGATGACGTTGCCCTTTCCGGACTCCTCAAGCTCGTTTTTCTTTTCAGCGATAAATTTAAAGCCGGTAAAGGTATCATAGCAGGCAACGCCGTTTTTCTCCGCCACGGCGTGAACCATTTCCGTCGATACGATACTCTTTATGGCGGCGGGATTTTCCGGCATGGCGCCGCGGCGGTTAAGGGCGCCGATAAGATAGTCAAGGAAAAGTACGCCTGTCTGGTTGCCCGTTATGGGGACAAATTTTCCGTCGTGACCACGGACCATAATGCCAACTCTGTCAGCGTCCGGGTCTGAGCCCAAAATAAAGTCCGCGCCCACCTTGTCGGCAAGCTCCACAGCAAGGTAAAAGCCCTCGGGATTTTCCGGGTTTGGTGAAACAACAGTGGGGAAGTTTCCGTCCTTCACCATCTGCTCCGCAACGCAGTGAACGTGCTTGAGACCAAGGCGCTTCAGCGCCTCCGGAATAAGCTCACGTCCCGTGCCGTGGAAAGGAGTGAACACCATGTGGAAATTATCGGCTGCTCTTGCCACCATTTCCTTATCGTTTACCATCGCCATAACTTCGGAGAGAAATGCTTCGTCAGTCTCCTTACCCATAATGGTGATAAGTCCACGGGAGACGGCTTCATCGTAGTCCATGAGCTTAATATCGGTGAACATATCAAGCTCCTCCATCTTTTTTGCCACGGCGGCGGCATGGTCCGGCGGCAGCTGAGCGCCGTCTGACCAGTAGACCTTGTAGCCGTTATATTCCTTTGGGTTGTGGCTTGCTGTTATGTTGATTCCGGCGGTGCAGCCGTAGCGGCGCACTGCAAAGGAAAGCTCCGGCGTGGGACGCATATCCTCAAAAAGCCGTACGGATATGCCGTTGGCAGCCATAACGCAGGCCGCGGCTTTTGCAAATTCATCGCCGTGATTGCGGCAGTCGTAGCACACAGCAACGCCGGCTTTCTTCGCGTCCTCTCCCTCCCGTGACACAACCTCCGCAAAGGCCTGGGTCGCGTGGCGGACAACATGAATATTCATTCTGTATGTTCCCGCGCCCATAATTCCGCGAAGACCGGCAGTGCCGAAGGAAAGAAGTCCCATAAAGCGGCTTTCAATCTCTTTCTCATTACCCTCAATGCTTTTAAGCTCGACCCGCTCCTCATCGGTTATGTAAGGGCTTATAAGCCATTTTTCATATTCAGCCATAAAGTCCATAGTAATTACTCCTCTTCTGTATTATTTTCAGGCTTGCTGTTTAATATGTTCCGGGCGTCCTCCTCCATGGTTTCAGGCACGTAAATATCCGCGCCGGAGGTGTGAGTGCCCATAATTACTTTTGAAAGTTCACCGTTTCCCGGATAGGAACACACTGTCGGTACGCCGAAGGCGAGAAGCATATTGCGAAGCAGCTGCCCCTCAAGGGAGATTTCCGACACATGAGTGAGAAAAACAGCTCTTACCGGTTTTCCCTCGCTGTCCGCCGGCCACTGACCCATTACGCCTGTGTCAAATGAAAAGCCCAGATCCTTCATTTTTAAAACCTCCTTTTATACCCGCTCCCGGAAGTTACTTGTGATATTTCCCTCCCGAGGCAATGTTCAGAGCGCGATAAAGCTGCTCCAGCAGCATAACCCTTGCGAGATGATGGGGAAAGGTCATTTTCGACATGGAAAGCCGAAGAACAGCCCGACTTTTTATCCTGTCCGAAAGGCCGTCGGAGCCGCCGATTACAAAGGCGATTTTCGACGTGCCCCCGGACGCCATGGCGGAGAGCTTTTCCGAAAGCTCCGTCGAGGAAAGCTCATTTCCCTCAACGCACATGGCGATAACCGCCGCGCCCTTGGGCAGAGCGGCTTCTATGGCGTCAGCCTCACGCTCCATGGCAAGCTCAATGTCACGGTCCGATGGCGACGAGGGACGCCTTGCCTCCGATAGCTCCAAAACGGAAATGCGGCAGTAGGCTCCCAGCCGCTTTATGTACTCGGAAGCAGCGTCAATATAAAATTTCTCCTTAAGCCGCCCCATACAGATTACGGTAATATCCAGCATTTATAAACCTTTCCTGTGAAGATTGTTTTCAAAATTTAAGGTAAAAAAGGGGAAAAAAGCAAAATTTTCTGCAATTAAAACCATCAGGGGACAAAACTGTCCCCTGAGAAAAAATCATATTGCTTTCGGAAAAGCCGGTTCCGGTTCAGGGATATTAACGCATTCAATATCAGCGCCCACAGCCTGAAGCTTTTCAATAAGGTTTTCGTAGCCCCGTTCAATATACTGGGTGCCGCTTATTTCCGTTTTGCCGGAAGCGCAAAGCCCGGCGATGACCATTGCCGCACCGGCTCTGAGGTCATAGGCGG
>CALWYM010000081.1 GCA_944385775.1 uncultured Oscillospiraceae bacterium
CTTATCTCTCTCCTCTTTTTGTTCAGTTCTTAGGGTGCAAACCCTGAATAGTTGGTGTTAATTGCGGTGAGGGTCCACCTGTTCCCATTCCGAACACAGTAGTTAAGCTCACTAGCGCCGACAATACTTGACTGGTGACGGTCCGGGAAGATAGGTAGGCGCCAACACTTGAAAAGGAGCCGTTTAAAAAACGGCTCCTTTACTTTTTTCCTTTTTCCAATCTCAGGTATTCTTTACTAGCTAACAAATTTCATTTCATACTTAAAGGGAGACAGCTAAAAGCCGTCTCCCTTTTGTTATTTTCCATTTTTTCTTTTCCTTACCGCTTCCGAAAGGATAAACTCAATCTGACCGTTTACCGAACGGAAATCCTCCTCTGCCCAGGCGGCAACTTCCTCGTACAGGCTTGGTGCCAGCCGCAAAAGCACCTGTTTCCGGGCGTTTTCCTTTTGGTTGATAGCCTTTTCCCTACGGGAAATCTCCTGTTCCAGCTCCTTTATCCTCTCAAGGCGCTTTTGAAGAAGCTCCTCGCGGTCCTTATAGTCCTCATTCATATTTAGTATATTGAGCCGCTGTTGACAACGGGCTGAGCGTCCCTGTTTCCGCAGAGCACAACAAGCAGGTTAGATACCATCGCCGCCTTGCGCTCCTCGTCCAGCGTAACAATTTCGTCTTCCCCAAGCTTATCAATAGCCATCTTTACCATTCCTACGGCTCCGTCGACTATTTTCTGACGTGCCGCGATTATGGCAGCTGCCCGCTGACGCTGAAGCATTGCCGCCGCAATCTCCTCTGCATATGCCAAGTGGGTTATACGCACTTCCTCAATTTCAAGCCCTGCCATGGAAACACGCTTTGACAGTTCATTTTTCATGCTCTCCGCAATCTCAACGGAACTGCCCCGGAGGGTACGCTCATTTTTGCCGTCCCTGTCCTCGTCCTCCTCAAACAGGTCGTAGGGATAGAGCCTTGCAATGTTTCGCACGGTGGAATCCGCCTGAATTGAAAGATACTCCATATAGTTTTCCACCGCAAAGGCGGCTACCGTCGGGTCCTTTACCCGCCAAATTACAACTGCACCGATTATGATTGGATTTCCCATTACGTCGTTGACTTTCTGGTTTCCGTTATTTAGTGTTTGTGTTTTCAGTGAAATTGACTTTGAGGCGCTTATGTAGACAGGCTGGGTCTGCTGTCCCTGAGCTGTCGTCTGGGGAGATGAGAGTGTTTTCCCGACTGCCGCGTTTTTCGCTGCGTTATATGTGGGACTAAAGCAGCTTGCAAAGGGGTTAATGTAATAGTACCCAGATTTTTTTATGGTGCCGTAGTACTTTCCGAACAGCGTAAACACCATCGCTTCGTTGGGACGTACAATTTTAAGCCCTCCAAAACTTATGGGTATTACAATAAGCGCCATTATACTCGCCACTGATATAATCACTATCCCAGGTGCCAGCAGGGAGCCAGACGCCTCCGTCATTACTATGCCCACTGCAATAAGACCCAGCGACAAAAGCTCACAAATCAGCAGCACAATCAGCATTGCTACCCCGCTTTTCGCCCTAAGCTCCCGTTCCTCAATTTTGTACTCATCCATAGCTTTACCTCCATATTGAAATCATTGTGATATTATTTTGATATTGCCTACTTAGAGTATATGATAAGGGTAAAAATAAGTCAAGGAAAATTATATAAAAAAGAGCAGGGGAAAACCCCTGCTTTTAATTTTACATATGCTCGTTAATTTCACCGGCGAGATTTTTTGAAAAAATATCACGGACTCCGTAAAGGTGCTGGCAGTTTCCCAGCGCCCACATAAGCTTTGTGATTGCCGCCTCGGTGGTCATATCGTAGGACTGAATGGCGCCCTCCTCCAAAGCTTTCTGACCAGTCTGATAAAGGGCGAAATTGCTGCTCTCGTACAGGCACTGGCTGTTTACCACCACCGCCATGCCGCGCTGGGAGGCGGCGTGGAGCTTTTCGATAAGGTTTCTTCGGATAAAGTGAAGTCCGCCGGAGCCGAAGGCCTCAATAACAAGACCCTTATAGTCCATATCCATCAGCATATCGAAAATAGCAGGGTCCAGACCGGGGGTGAGCTTCAGAAGAAAGACCTTGCGGCAGAGGCTGTCACGAAGGGCAAACTCATGGCTGATATTAGGAATAAATCTCTCCTCAAGGGAAAGACCTCCGCCGTTTACCACACCAACAAGGGGATAATTAACGCTGTCAAAGGCGCCGAAGTCGGTGGTATGGGTTTTGACGCTGCGGCAGCCCAGCATTATTTTACGGTTAAACGCCAGAAAAACGCCCTTTTTTCCGCTGGCTGCCATGGCAAATGCGGTGCGGAGATTGTCAATGCCGTCGGAAAGGGGGTGCTCAATGGGAAGCTGAGCTCCGGTGAACACTACGGGAATGGGCACGCCGAGAAGCATATAGGTGACCATGGAGGCGGTGTAGGCCATGGTATCGGTACCGTGGCTTACCACAATGCCGTCATAATTTTTAACCTCACTGTAAATGCTCCTTGCGATAAGCTGCCATTCCTCCGGCTGAATATTGGAGGAGTCAAGGTTTAAAATTCCCTTGACAGTAATGTTGTAAACTCTTTTCAGGGTGGGAAGATAGGAGAGTATGGGGTCCTTATCGCCGGCAGGGGCAAGCCCCTCCTCGGTGGGACGGGAGGAAATAGTGCCACCGGTAGTGAGAAGCAGTATATTTTTCATGGGAAATTCTTCTTTCCTTAGTGATTTTTCACATTATAAATCAAAATTTGAAGATTTTCAATAGCCTGCTTCACGGGACACGTCTCTGTGGAGCCGGAAAAGGGCAAGGAGATTTGGCGTCACCATAAAATTGGAAAACAAATCGGAAACAGCCCATATTCCCTCCATCTCCGCCCCGGCGCCCATGTAGACGAAAATCAGGGACAGCAGCGTATAAAACCACACCGCCCGTCCTCCGGTAAGGTAGCTGAAATTGATTTTGCCGAAAATATTCCAGCCCAGAATTGAAAACCAGGAAAAGATGAAAAGGCTGATTCCGATAAATTTAGCGGAAAAATTCTGACCGAAATAGGGTGAAAGGGCAGATTCTGTAAGGTTTGCCGCGTTATAAAGCTCGGCTGAACTGCCAAAATAGCCCTTTTCCAACGGACCGCCGTGGGTATAAAGTACGGAGATAATCACAAGGGCGTTTAAGGTTAAAATCACAAAGGTATCGATAAAGACGCCAACCATTGCGGCGCAGCCCTGCTGATGGGGATTTTTGCACCGGGCAAGGGCGTGGGCGTGAGGCGTTGAGCCCATACCCGCCTCGTGGGAAAACAGTCCCCGTTTGACCCCTACGGTAAGGGACTTTTTAAGGGCAGAGCCCAAAGTACCTCCCAAAATGGCGTCAGGACGAAAGGCGTAGCGAAAGATAAGGGAAAAGGTCTGGGGGATTGTGGAAATCCTGGCGGCTAAGACGGCGGCAGTCAGGGCAGTGAACATAATTGCCGCGGCAGGCACAAGCTTTTCGGAAAGGCGACCAAGCCCCTTTTCACCGCCCGCAAGGGTCAGAGCGCAGAGGACAGTGAGGAAAAGCCCCGTCACCCGGGGCGGAATGTGAAAAGCCTGCTCTACCGCTTCCACGGCAGCGCCGGACTGGACCATAACGCCGAAAAATCCCAGCCCCATAACCATGGAAAGAGCGAAAAAGCCCCGGAGAAGTTTGCCGAACATACCGGGAAAGGCCTTTTTTATGTAGTAGACCGAGCCGCCGGCAAAGCCTTCCCCGGCGGGGATTTTTGTTTTCTGCGCCAGTACGGCTTCTGCGTATATTGTAGGCATACTTAAAAACGCTGTTACCCACATCCAGAAAACCGCACCCGGTCCGCCAATGAGAATGGCGCCTGCCGCACCTACAATGTTTCCCACGCCTACCTGCGCTCCTACGGCAGCGGCCAGCGCCTGAAAGGAGCTTAGCCCTTCACCGGTATATTTCGGTCCCTTAATGGACTTTATCACGTCAGAAAAGCCCTCTTTCAGCCCTCTGAGCTGGACAAAGCCTGTTATTACCGTGAAAAATATTCCCGCCCCAAGAAGCATGACAGACAGAAATCCGTCCGCCATGGCGGAATTTATCCTTTGTACCAGGGTAATTATACTCCCGGTCATTGGCGTCCTCCCAGAAATTGGTTTGTATTTACTTTACAGCAGTCATCCAGCCGAAGCTGTCGGGTTTTGTGCCCCACTGTATGCCTGTAAGCTCGTCGTAAAGCCGCGAAGTGAGCTGACCGATAGAGCCGTCGCCTACGGTAAGCACCTTACCCTCGTAGAAAAGCTCACCTACCGGTGAGACCACGGCGGCGGTGCCTGTGCCCCAGACCTCGGAAACATGACCTGAGGCTATGCCGGCGACGATTTCGTCAACGGATACCTTTCTCTCCTCCACCGGAATACCCCAGCTGGAGGCTATACGGAGAATACTGTCTCTTGTAATGCCGGGCAGCACGCTGCCGGAAAGCTCCGGAGTCACAAGCTTATCGCCGATTTTGAACATAATATTCATGGAGCCCACTTCCTCAATATACTTGCGCTCCACGCCGTCAAGCCACAGGACCTGGTCGCAGCGGTCAAGCTTTGCCTTTTCGGAGGCTCTGATGGAGCCGCCGTAGTTTCCGCCGCACTTTGCGCCGCCGGTGCCGCCGCGGACTGCACGGACGTCACGCTCCTCAATGCCTATGCGGATTGGGGTAATACCGTTTTTATAGTAGCTGCCAGAGGGACTCATAATTATGCAAAGACGGTACGTGGCGCTTGCGTGAACGCCGAGGGCGCAGTCTGTTGCAATCATAAACGGACGTATGTATAAGCTGGCGTTTTCCTCCTCAGGCACCCAGCGGCTGTCCATTGAAACAAGCTTTTTAAGGGCGGAAAGGCAAAAATCAATGTCCACCTCCGGCATTGACATACGCAGGGCGGAATTGTTCAGCCTTTTGAAATTATCCTCCGGGCGGAAAAGCCACACAGAGCCGTCGCCGTGACGGTACGCCTTCAGTCCCTCGAAAATTTCCTGGGCGTAGTGGAACACCATGCAGGAGGGGTCAAGGCTCAGCGGACCGTAGGGGAGGATTCTGGCGTCGTGCCAGCCTGTGCCCGCGGTGTAGTCCATTTCAAACATATAGTCGGTAAAATATTTGCCGAAGGGCAGCGGGTGCTCCGACGGCAGATCTTTCGGACAGTCTGTCTTAATTATTTCAAGGTCCATTTTCAGTTTCGCTCCTTACTTAAATGCTTTCTTTGATATGATTAACAGCGTTTTTCTCAAGCCGTGAAACCTGGGCCTGGCTTATTCCGATTTCCTTTGCCACCTGGACCTGGGTTTTGCCCTGGTAAAAACGCATATTCAGTATTTTCTTTTCCCTGTCGGAAAGACGGTCAATGGCTTCGCCGATGGCGATTTTCTGAAGCCAGCTTTCGTCTGTGTTTTTCGTGTCGCCAATCTGGTCCATGCCGCAAAGGGAATCGTCCCCGTCGGTATAAACAGGCTCGTAAAGGCTTACCGGGTCGGTAATGGCCTCCATTGCCATAACCACGTCCTCGCGCTTAAGATTAAGGGCTGCGGCAATCTCCTCCACAGTGGGCTCACGCTGGCTCTGGCTCTGAAGCTGCTCTTTCATGGAAAGCACCTTATATGCCGTGTCCCGGAGACTGCGACTTACACGGATAGGTGAATTATCTCTGAGATAGCGGCGTATTTCCCCGATAATCATGGGAACGCCGTAGGTGCTGAACATAACGTTCATGGACAGGTCGAAGTTGTCAATGGCTTTCATAAGCCCGATACAGCCCACCTGAAAAATATCGTCGGCGCTTTCGCCCCGTGAGGTGAACCTGGCGATGACGCTGAGCACAAGCCGCAGGTTACTTTCGATAAGCTTGTTTCTCGCTTCCATGTCGCCGGACTGGGCACGGCGAAGCAGCTCCAGCGTCTCCTCGTTTTTTAAAACCGGAAGCTTTGAAGTGTTAACTCCGGCTATCTCAACTCGTCCCTGCATTATTTCCTGCCTCCCGTACTGTTACTAATAACAGTATGTCCCGGAGAGGTCAGTTTATGCAGGTTTTGATTCTTTTAAAAGATAAGGCGCCTTCCCACAGTATTTTCAGGAAAGCGCCTTTGCCTCGAAAATATTAAATTATACGCAGCCCTGAGCCAGCATAGACTCAGCAACCTTTATAAAGCCCGCGATGTTGGCGCCGGCCATATAGTTGCCCTCCATGCCGTATTCCTTGGCGGCGGACTGGCAGGCGGCGAAGATATTCTTCATAATAGCCTGAAGCTTGCCGTCAACCTCCTCAAAGGTCCAGCTGTAACGCTGGGAGTTCTGGCTCATCTCAAGACCGGAAACGGCAACGCCGCCGGCGTTGGCAGCCTTTGCGGGACCGTAAAGAAGTCCGTTTTTCAGATAAATCTCAATAGCCTCGGGAGTAGAGGGCATATTGGCGCCCTCGCTTACAGCGAAGCAGCCATTTGCCACGAGAGCGGAGGCGCTTTCGCCGTTAATCTCATTCTGAGTGGCGCAGGACAGCGCGATGTGGCATGGAATTGTCCAGATTCCGCTACAGCCCTCGGTATATGACGCGGAGGGGTGAGTCTCGCAGTATTCGTAAATTCTGCCCCTCTTAACCTCCTTAAGCTCTCTCATGGCGGCAAAATCAATGCCGTTGGGGTCATATACATATCCGCCGGAGTCACTCATGGCAACTACGTTAGCGCCGAGCTCCTGAGCCTTCTGGCAGGCGTAGAGAGCCACGTTGCCGGAACCGGAGATTATAACAGTAGCGCCCTTAAAGCTCTTTCCGTGAGCGGAGAGCATCTCATTTGTGAAGTAGCAGAGACCGTAGCCGGTAGCCTCTGTTCTCGCCAGGGAGCCGCCGTAGGGGATACCCTTTCCTGTGAGAATTCCGGACCACTCACCGGTAAGACGCTTGTACTGACCGAACATATAGCCGATTTCCCTGGCGCCTACGCCGATGTCTCCGGCAGGCACGTCAATGTCCTTGCCGATATGGCGGTAAAGCTCCGTAATAAAGCTCTGGCAGAAGCGCATTATCTCGTTATCGCTTTTGCCTTTCGGGTCAAAATCACTTCCGCCCTTGGCGCCGCCCATGGGAAGGGTGGTAAGGCTGTTTTTGAAAACCTGCTCAAAGCCAAGGAATTTGATTATTCCGATATAGACCGAGGGGTGAAGGCGAAGACCGCCCTTATAGGGACCGATGGCGTTGTTAAACTGGACACGGAAACCCCTGTTTACCTGTACGTTTCCCTCATCGTCAAGCCACGGCACACGGAAAATCACCTGTCTGTCAGGCTCCACAATACGCTCCAGTATGTTGGCGCGCACAAAGTCGGGACGCTTTTCTATAACAGGCTCGATAGTCTCGAAAACCTCGGTAACTGCCTGGATAAACTCAGGCTCGCCGGGATTTTTCTCCGAAACTTTCTTTAAAACATTGAGCATGTATTTATTAGTCAATTAAGTAAACCTCCTGCTAAACATAAAATGGGACACATATACTACTACATATCCTTACATATAATATACGCATATATGCCCCTTGTCAAGAATTTTTAACAGGTCGGAAATTGCAAATTAACTTATAGCACAGTGAGAAAAAGAAGAATACCGTTTCAAAATGAGTTGGAAAGGGGAAAGGGTGCGAGAAAAAAGTAATTGACAATGGATTGATAGAATTTTATAATGAAAGGAAAATATAAGGGAGAATGGACAGTTTAGTGATATTTGCCGGGATAAATGGGGAGAGAAAAGGCAATGAATGAATATGAGGTAACCGTACTGCTGGCGTCCTCCTCTGAAAAAACGAGGGAGGCGGTGTCACGGGAGCTGGTGCAGAAGGGCTTTTCCGTGGCGGGGGAGGTCAAAACAGCCGGAGAAGCCCGGCAGTTTATGGAGTACAGCGCTGCGGAGCTTGTGATTTTAGACTTGCCGCTGAAGGATTCCCCGGGGCTTGAGCCGGCGTACGATCTGGGCGAAAATGAATTTACCCAGGTACTGGTTCTTGCAAAAAACGATGTTTATGACGATAACTCTGCCGCTCTTGCCGCAAAGGGCATACTGTCAGTGAGGAAGCCCATGGAGCGGCGTTATTTTGACGGGGTGCTGGATATAGTCCGCGCCAACGCCGTAAAGCTTTGCCGTGTACGGGAACAGGTGGATAACCTTAACTTTAAGCTGGAGGAGCAGCACCTTTGCGACAGAGCGAAGCTTATGCTTATGGAAAAATACTCCATGAGCGAGCAGGCGGCGCACAGATACATTGAGAAAACGGCTATGGATACCTGCCGGCGGCGCCGGGAGGTGGCTGAGAGGATTATAGAGCAGCTTAGCCAAAAGTAGAAAGGAGAAAACTTGTGGAAAAGGAAACAGTACTGGTTCTGGATTTTGGAGGTCAGTATAACCAGCTAATCGCGAGACGTGTCCGTGAGTGCAACGTATTTTGCGAGGTAAAGCCATACACAACCTCCATGAGTGATATTAAGGCAATGAACCCTATCGGCATAATATTCACCGGCGGACCAAACAGCGTGTATGAGGAGGATTCTCCCCAGGCGGACCCGGAGATTTTCAAGCTGGGGGTACCGGTTCTGGGCATATGCTACGGCTGCCAGCTGATAGCCCATAATCTGGGGGGCAAGGTTGCGCCGGCCCAGGAGGATTCGGCAAGGGAGTACGGTAAGACTGAAACATATTTTGATAATAGCTGCCTTCTTTTCAAGGGACTTCCGGAAAAGGGCATTACATGGATGAGTCACGGTGACTATATGGAGAAGGTGCCGGAGGGCTTTGCGCTTGTCGCCCATTCCGACGCCTGTCCAAATGTGGCGATTTGCGATGAAAAGCGGGGCTTTTACGGCGTAC
>CALWYM010000082.1 GCA_944385775.1 uncultured Oscillospiraceae bacterium
AAAGAGCCTGCAAAAATAGAAAAAATCCTGCGTGAAATTCTTCCTCCGGAAAAATCCAGCGACTTCTGCCACCGAATGGTGATGCACGGCAGGGCAGTATGTACCGCAAGAAAACCCATGTGTGAAAACTGCTGTTTAAACGACCTTTGTAAATATAATTTGGAAGTTAATATGGGAGTCAATACCGCAGCGTCTGAATAAGACGCTGCGATTTTTAGCCTATTTTGTTTTTGGGTTCTACCGCAATGGTTTTGTAATTTGTGTATATAACCATACCCGGTTTTGCACCGTTTGGCTTCTTTACGTATTTGACAAGGGTGTATGACACAGGCACTTTTCCGCTGTCTCTGCCCTGAGAATAGTACGCTGCCAAAGAAGCCGCCTCCAAAATTGATTTTTCGTCCGGCTCCTTTCCCTCACAGGAGATAATGACGTGGCTGCCCGGAATTTCATTGGCATGAAGCCACAAATCTGTTTTTGATGAATTCTTCAGGGTGAGCGCATCATTTTGTACGTTATTGCGTCCAACACGAATTGTGAGACCTGATGATGAAGTAAATACCATAGGACCTGGCGATGTTGTTTTAACCCGCTTTTTCTGATTTGTTTCCCTAATCACTCCCGCTCCAACAAGTTCCGCTTTTATATCCAAGACATCACGCTCTGTCTCTGCTCTACGCAGCTCCTCAAGTACGCTTTCAAGGTACCTAAGTTCCTGCTCACCCTTTTCAATCTGCTCTGTAAGGTGAAGCTCTGCGCTCTTTGCCCTGGTATAATCCTTATAATATTTCGCGGCATTTTGCTGTGGTGTTTTTAGGGGATCAAGCTTAATTTCCCGCTCACCACCATCTGCCGAATAATAATCATAAGCTTTCAGAACGCTCATTCCCTTTTTCATAAGATGAAGGTTTGAGGTTATTATATCTCCGCATTCCCTCAGATACTCCCTGTCCTCAGATGACAGCAGCTCATTTCTTTGAGAAAATAGCCTGCGTTCAGTTCTGTCACGTAGGTTTTTAACGGTCTTAATTAACGATGACGCCCTCTGTCTTCTTCTATCGTCCTCATTTTTCTGACCCCAGAATATTTCAAGACATTCCGAAAAGCTCGATATTTCCTTTAGTACATACCCGTCTCCATACTGTTTTATCGGTATATACGAAAAGTCAAGAGGTTTAGATAAGGTATCCGTTACCATATATGCCTTTCCCTGATCACCCTCTATGTATGTTCTGTACCTTACAAGATTATCAAATATGTTTTCTCTGCCGGTCCGGTAAAACGGCGCAGAAATATCAGAACAGATCCTGTAACACATTTCCCTTGATGTAAGTGGTGAAAAACCATAAAATCGGCTTATTAGCCATTTATCAATAGGCATATCCTCATTGGCGGAATTAACCATATCCATAAGCTCATTATCGCTTATTTTCAAAATATCCGTTTTATCCTGCTTTTTAGGAAACCTGTAACATACACCGGGCTGGAGCATGCGCTCATCCTCAATGCTTCCAACACGGTAAAGGCAGTCTGTTATTATCCTCTTCCCGTCTGTAAGAACGATATTCGCGGTCCTGCCAAAAAGCTCTAAAATAAGTTCTCTTTTCTCTCCTTCTCCAAATTTCCCTGGAGCGTCAAAGTCTATTAATACAATCCTCTCATTTTCAGGCTGGGCTATGTTAGTGATTTTTGCTCCCACAAGGTGTTTTCTGAGCAGCATACAGAACATTGGTGGCTCCTGTGGTTTTTCATAATCCAGATTCGTAATATTAATTCTGGCAGATCCCGAAGCCCCTCCTAAAAATACATTTTTTCTTCCACGGTTCGTTTTCACAGTAAAAATTATTTCACTTCTGCCGGGCTGCTGAATTTTTTCTACCTTGCCGTCAATTAGGTTATCTCTCAGTTCACGACATAGAAATTTCAAAAAAGTTGAATCAAGCCCCATTATCTTCACCTACAATTATTTCAAAAAGCTGATTAACCCGCTCTTTATTTCCGGAAAGATACAGGTATCCAAAAAGTGTCTCAAGACCTGTTGCCAGGTGATAGTCCTTCACCGTAGCGCCATGGGGAACTGAATGGACCTTTGCGTTTCTTCCCCTGTGGAAAACAGCTACTTCCTCATTGGTAAGAACAGGCATAAGCTTTTCCGCTGCACGCGCCTGACTTGTTGCAGCAACAATTTGTACAGTTTTTCTGTGCTGCACGTGAACATTGTCCATATTTTCTGACGCCAGCATTGACCTTACCATAAGGTCATACACTCCGTCGCCCACATGGGCGAGGGTTAAATTAGGCAATCCGTTTAAGTGTTCCCTCGAAAGATGTATATTAAAATAATCCATATTACCTCTGGTTTTCTTTAAGAATTCTAAGAAGCTCTCCGCAGTCCCTAAGCACTACATCTGGTTTATCCGGTGAAGCGTTCAAAATAGCCTCATCAGTTTCGCCGCTCATAACTAAAATTGAAATAGTCCCCGCGTTTATCCCGCTTTTTATGTCAGTATAAATTCTATCACCCACAACCGCAGTTTCAGACGGAAAAACGCCCTTTACTGCCATGGCAAGCTGAGGCATAAGCGGTTCCGGCTTGCCGATAAACACCGGTCGCCTGCCCGTGGCGTTATAAATCATCTCGCACACACTCCCACAGTCGGGTACGCTTCCGTATTCGGTAGGACAGACCAAATCAGGATTCGTTGCTACATACTGTACATTCTTTGTAAGAAGCATTCGGCACACATCGTCCAGCTTTTTAAAGGTAAGCTCTGTGTCGTTTCCCATAACAATACAGGTTACCTTTTCTATGTCCTCTGTAACACTAAACCCGCTTTTTCTAAGTTCATCCACAAGAGACTTCGTTCCGCCAACGTAGAGCACAGCTTCCGGCATATTTTTCTTTAGATAATATGCCGTTGCCTGAGAAGAGGTAAAAAAATCTTCATTTTCTGCCGGAACGCCAAGTCTAATTAATTTTTTTGCAGTGTCCTCCACGCTTCTTGAGGAGTTATTAGTGAAGAAAAGATAATCTCTACCACTTTCCCTGATTGTTTGAAGAAGCTCCCTTGTAAAGGGAAAAAGGTGCTCACCTATATAAAGCGTCCCGTCCATATCGAAAAGAAACAACTTTACGGACTTTATAATATTACTTAATTCCATTAGCCGCTTTCCTTCCTACTTTACTACGACGTTTTCATTTCCAAGCATTTCGCGGAGCTCCTCCACCAGCGCTTCATGGATAACGCATCTTTTTCCTATACGCTTCTTAGTATCCTCAAAATAAACAATCATTTGCTCTGTTCCTGGGAACATAATGCTTATAAGCTTTATTCTTCTGAGGGCAGGATCATTTTCGCTTTTAAGCCTGATATACAGTTTGTGCTGCTTAAGAGGCTTCTTTTCCCTTGTCATATGTTCAAGATCCGAAATAGGTCTTAACATACTGACTACTATTTGAGGGTCCTTTTCGTCTCTTGCTGAAATTCTGCCGCGG
>CALWYM010000083.1 GCA_944385775.1 uncultured Oscillospiraceae bacterium
CCTCCCGTAGGAGTCTGGGCCGTATCTCAGTCCCAATGTGGCCGTTCAACCTCTCAGTCCGGCTACTGATCGTCGCCTTGGTGAGCCGTTACCTCACCAACTAGCTAATCAGACGCGAGCCCATCTCAGAGCACTTAAAGCTTTGATACACAGAAGATGCCTTCCGTGTATTTTATGCGGTATTAGCAGTCGTTTCCAACTGTTGTCCCCCACTCTGAGGCAGGTTGCTCACGCGTTACTCACCCGTCCGCCACTAAGCTAATAAGACGAATCTCGTTAGCTCCGTTCGACTTGCATGTGTTAGGCACGCCGCCAGCGTTCATCCTGAGCCAGGATCAAACTCTCTGTAAATTGTATCTTAAAAGCATTCCTGCTTCCAAAATCTTATTTACTAAGTTTTACTTAGCTCTCAAAAGAATTTTCTCTTTTGCATTAATTAGTTTTCCTTGTCACTGACAAGGGTTCCCTTTTCTCTGGTGCTTGTTTCGCTTACATTGTTTAATTCGCAAGGTACATTCTTCTAAGCTTTCCAGCGTTCCGCTGTGAAGCTTATTTACTTTATCATACTTAGAAGCCTTTGTCAATACCTTTTTTCGAATTTTTTCAAAAAGTTTTTGAACTTCTTTTCTGATTTGACGTCTTTCCAAAACGCTCAGCTATTATACCAGCGCTTTCTGACTTTGTCAAGAGCTTTTCGACCCTTTTTTCCAGGTTTTTTCTGCCCCCGACACCCTCTCGAAAGGCGCTCGATTACTATACCAAATTACTCCTACCTTGTCAATACCTTTTCTTCAAAAAAATATAAAAAAGTTACCTACGGACCTGCCGTAGGTAACAAATCAGTGTTTAAGCACTATATATAGTATTAATTTTCATTAAAACGCATTATTATCGCTGCCACCTGACATCTGGCTGCGGTGTACATAGGGCTTATAAGGGTCTCGGAGGTACCTTTGATAAGTCCCTCACTGTTTGCCCACTTAACCGCGTCCATTGCCCACTGACCGATTTCATCCACATCGGTGTAGCCTGCAAGGTCAGTTGTTGCGGACACATCCCGTCCCATATACTTGGCGTAGCGGTACATAATCGCCGCAATAGCCTGACGCTCAATGCTGTCATCAGGACCAAACCTGCCGTCGCCATAGCCGTTAACAATGCCCGTACTCTGAGCCCACGCGATAGGCATAACGCTCCACTGCTCTGTTACGTCCGAAAAAGGTGTGGTAGTTGAAACCTGAGGCTTTCCGCTTAAAACCCACAGGGCATACACAAGCTCCGCCCTTGTGGTGGGATCGTCCGGTCTGAACTTCGTGCTCTCATAATCGTGATAGAGTTCATTATTATATATGTATGCCGCTGCGGAGTAATACCATTTCTCCGCGGACACATCTGCGTAGTCCAGCGCCCGTGTTACACTCTCGGAAGGAAGATACCGTCCGTCAACGCTTATAACCGCACCGGTGCCGGAAGTCAAATTTACCGTTGAGTCCTCAGCGCAGAAATACCTGTTATTTTTGACAAGGCTGCCGCTTGCAACGGTTTTGCCCGTAGTCACGTTTACGGCAGTACCTGTAACCGAGCAGGAGGCTGCACCGTCAACAAGTATGGCGCTGGCTCCAAAGCCCAAAACAATGCTTCCCCCCGAGGGGACCCAAAGCCGGGTATATCCGTCCGCCAGGGAATACTGGTCAAGCTGGGGGTCGAAGGTCCCTCCCCCGAGGGCGCTGTCAATAAGGGTCTGCCCCCTGTCCATAACGTCCTTTGTGTACTCCCCGTCCACATAGCTTTTCGACACGAGAGGGTCGGAAGATGACCCCGCCTCAGATGCCGAGGCCCATGTCATTCCGGTTAGAAGCGTCAATACGAGCGCTGCCGCAACTGTTCTTTTCATTAGTTCTCCTTCTTTAGTCCTTACCTTCGCCGTTTCTCAGATAGTATCCCATTGTGAGAAGGCTGTCTGACAGATGGACATTCTCCACAACAACCGATTCATCGGCAATGTCAAGATCCACACCAGTAAAGTTCCAAATACCCTTGACGCCGCAGCGCACAAGAAGCTCTGCGGTAGAATCCGCCTCACTTTGAGGCAGCGTCAAAACGACCACGTCCACATGGTTCTCCTCAAGGAAACTTACAAGCGTATCCACATGACGGACCTCTGTGCCGGCAACCTTAATTCCCACCTTGTCCGGCGAAATATCAAAGGCGCAGAGCAGGTGAGCGCCGCATTCCTCAAATTTAAAATTAGTAATAAGGGCATGACCGAAGTTACCTGCTCCGATAATGATAGCGTTCAAATTCTTTTCCATACCGAGAGCGCCAGCAATCCCTTCTCTGAGCTGCTTTACGTTATAGCCGTATCCCTGCTGACCAAATCCTCCGAAGCAGTTCAAATCCTGGCGTATCTGAGACGCTGTAAACCCCATCTGACGCCCAAGCTCACTTGACGAAATTTTTTCCACTCCCGCCGCAGATAACACGTCAAGCTGGCGAATATATCTGGGCAATCTCTTAATCACATTTGCTGATATTCTATATTTCATTATCAATCTTCCCGTTTTAAATTTATTCCTTCATTTTTATGGCTGTACCATTTTGCTGGATAACGTTGATTATTAACTTAATTTACACGATTATATCACACTTTTTTCCCGATTTCAACTGATATTTAAAGCCAATTTTCAAAGATTGGGCTAAGAAATGGCATATTTTCGACCTGTCTGCGAAAATATGCAGTTTTCCGCGAAATATAATTCAGCCTTACTCTACTACCGCGTTTTCCACCAAAAACTCCGGGATAAGCGTTTCCTGAAGCACGAGCTGGTTTGTATAGGGCGTACCGTAGTAAATCTCATAGTCGGCGTAGCCAGACCTGAGCTTATCCTCCTCAGTTACGGTAATTCCCTCATTTTCCGCTATGGCCTGAAATGCCAGTGACCTTACCGCCATGGCAAAAATATCGTCTCCCAGAGACTCATAAAGCTCGTCAAAGCTGTTAAAGCCCATCTGTGTAACAAAGGAATCAAGATCCATACCATAGTTTGAAAGTGAGTAGTTCTCGTAGTAACCCTTCATATAGCTGTAATAGTAGTCGGAAACCTCCTGGGGAAGCTCTCCGCAGTCCGCCCCGGCAATAATCTGGTCAATGGCTTTTTGGCTCAGAAGCCAGT
>CALWYM010000084.1 GCA_944385775.1 uncultured Oscillospiraceae bacterium
TCCTTCACCTTTATCCATATGTATGTAAAAATTCACCTATTATAACAACAGCAAGCTTTTTCTGATACTCCTCTGTTTCCAAAAGCTTTGCTTCCTCCGGATTTGATAAAAAGCCGCATTCTATCAAAACCGCCGGACAAGTAATATTTTTCATAAGATAAATAGAATCTGAAATTTTCTCAGCTGTCCTTTTACTGTCCGGGTACAAAACTTCGTTAAGCTTTGACTGAACTTCTGCAGCAAAGCTATCTCCTCTGTTGGCGTAAAAAACCTGACCTCCCCAGGCGCGAGAGGTTTGAAATTTATTTTGATGTATACTGATAAGTACAGCATTTGGTGTACTATTAATAAGCTCTACTCTTGTTTTTTGGTCGTAGACCTTTTTTTTACGGATTGTATCCGCCTGCTCCGGATACTGTATATCCTCATCACTTCGTGTCAGAACAGGTTCAATACCCATAAAATTTGCAAGCTGCGCTGCCTTTAATGTTATCTCAAGGTTAATTTCACTCTCTGTTTTTCCTGTAATTGAAACAGCGCCTCCGTCTGTACCTCCGTGTCCTGCGTCCAGAATAAGTACAGTTCCCGTTTCCGATGCGGATACCTGACGAAAATCGTAATCAAGCTCCCCACCAATGGAGAAGGCAGAAGCAAACATCAGTCCCACAAGAAGAAACGAAATAATAATCTGTGCAAAATAACCTTTCATATCCATGTCCCTTCCTAGTTTGTAATAAAACATATTCAGAGACTGTATTAAGTATTCAATGAAGCATTTCAAACATATCGCATGTCATATTCTAAATATCGTTTATTTTAATTATATCAATTGAAGTTATATTTTTCAATGAGGGTAAAAATACTGTCAATATAAAATCCGCAGAGACTTTAGCCTCTGCGGATAATTTAAAACCGTATTATTTATCAAATGCAGGGTTTATGGCGTACACGTTTTTCTGATTCAATTTTTCAACCGTCTTTGTTAACGCTTCGCCAAACCTCTGGAAATGGATTATCTCCCGTTCCCTGAGAAACTTAATTACGTTATTTACATCAGGATCATCTGAAAGCCGCAGAATATTGTCATAGGTTGTACGTGCCTTCTGCTCTGCTGCCATATCCTCCGTAAGGTCGGTAATCACATCACCCTTAACTGCGATTGTAGCCGCTGTCCATGGAGTTCCTGAGGCAAACTGAGGATATATTCCCCCTGTGTGGTCCACAAAATAAGCGTCAAAACCATCTTTCTTAATTTCCTCGATTGTCATATTTCTGGTAAGCTGATGGATTATAGCCGCAATCATCTCAAAATGCCCCAATTCCTCTGTACCTATATCGGTAAGAAGCCCTTGAAGCTCGGGATAGGGCATAGAATACCGCTGACTGAGATACCTTAAGGACGCACCCAGCTCGCCGTCCGGTCCACCATACTGGCTTATTATAAACTTTGCCAAAGCAGGACTTGTATTTTTAATTTTAACTGGGTACTGAAGATTCTTTACATAACTAAACATTACTTGCCTCCTCCATTCTCAGTATAGCTCCAGGGCCATGGTCCCTTTACCCAGGTATAGCTCTCCGCTGTCTCCATGTCGCTAAAAGTAATGGGACCATATTCCTTAGAGAACTTTTCCTGAGCTTCCCTTTCAAGCTTCAATATCTCCTGAAGAAGACTAAACGCGTCCTTATCATCTGTATGGGTGTCAAGGTACAATTTTAATTCCTGATTCATAAACTGAAGCGCCATAAGCTCACCCAGCGGCGTCCCCGCATAGGGATTAGACTGATTTACCATATCCATAAACGGCAAATCAAGTCCCGGAAACAATGTGCCACGGTTTAATGCGTCTTCCCTCTTATATCTGGGAGAAGCGCTTTGCTGCTGCGGCACATAGCTAACCGCCAGAAGCCCACAGCTTGGAAGCTTTCCATATTTATAATCACAGACCTGCTCTGCCGGCATTTTATCTACCAACACTATCTACCTCCTTATAATATTGAGCAACGCTCTGCTATTATATTATGGAATCAGCTTAGCATTGGTGAATTATCTGCATATAAGCCAAGCCATACCTTTGGCTATCCGTTCCTCTGTGTCTCTGAAATGACCTCCTGGATTAAGCTCAAACACGGAATCTATTATATTCTTATCTTTTCTAATTGTCTCAAACTGGGTTCTTGTAGCCTCTCCGACTTTTTTCATAACGAAGTTTTTCGTGTTTTCCTCCTTATCTCCCAAGCTAAGGTAAACGATACTGTTTTGAGGCGCATTTATATTAGAAGAAAATTTGTCCCAGCCAGGATACCACAGTGAGCCTGAGCAGCTTGCAACACCGTGGAAAAAGCCTGATTTGTAAAACGCCCACAGAGAAAAAAGTCCTGCCAGTGAATACCCTACGATATACCTTTTTTCTGACGGCAGCTTTCCTTCAATATTTTTAATCTGTTCAACAAGCTCATTGAGTGTCTTGTCACCTTCACCTCCGTATATTTCCTTTCCATAGGGTGAAGACGCCTGCCATGGAGTAAGCTGGTCACCCCACCGGTCAACCGGTACAACAGACAGGGAAAAGCTTTTCTCACCGGAAAGCTCCTTAATTCTTTTATATACCGCCTCTCGGTACTCCCAATGCCGCCGTGAAGCTAGCCAAAAAATTTCTGGACCATCACCAAGTTGAGAAATAGTTGTAATCTCCATAACTTCACCTGCCATTTCCAACTATTTCCGCTATAATATCGCAGTTTACCTCAAGGCGGTCCTCTCCGTTTAACGTCAGCTTTCTGCATGGCAGCTTCTTTGTCCATTTGTCATGGCGTATTTTGCTTCTGATACTCATATCATTTGTGTCATATCTGGCTGCCCAGTTTAAAAATTCCAAATGGTTATCATACATATCTCCCCCAGGCAGTATTCTGTCTCCAAATTTCTTTTCTTCCCTTTCTCTCAGTCGTTCTAGTCTTGTTTTCTTGTCCGCTGTTAGCTGCACTGCCAAGGTAAAATAAGGAATAAGTTCATCTCCCCATCCGTCAAGGGAACCGGAAATAACAGCGTTATTGACTTTTTCAAGTTCCTCCTTCATAAGCTGAACGCGCTCTTCCGCCGTTCTCTTAACGGTATACGGTATTTCCGTAGGCATCCAATAGTAATCATCAGTATCCATAAAACGATACCCGAGCCTGGCTGCAACCATATGTCCAAGGCTTGTAGTACCTGAGCCCGAGCCTCCGTATATATGTATTACGTTTTTCATATCCATACCTCCTTTTATCTAAGCTTTCTTAATTCTTCTTTCCTTACCTGTGAAATTCTGTTGCTCTCAATGACTTTCTTAATGGTAAGCCTACGAACCTGCTGAGAAAGATTTCCGCTTTTTATAAACTTAAAGGTCTCATCATAATGAAACGCCAAAGCTGTTGCAAAGTACCAGCCAACCATCATATTAACATAATATTCATCGCTTTTAATGCTGGCGGCAATCAAAAGCTGATTAGTATCAAAATGCTCCTTTAAATAGAAGCTCATAAGCATACCCACGGCAAATCGTACCGTATAGGTCTTCCCGGAATTTATCCAGCAAAGAATGTGCGGCATAAGCTCCCCTGTATGCTTTTTAAAAACTTTCGGAACCATAAGGTCACAGGTTGCCCAGTTATCTACGTAAGGTAGAAAATCATTAAGCCTGTATATAACCGTGTCAAAGTCCTTCCCTCGGCTGATTATATCTCCATGAAGGTTGTTTTCCTCATAGTACCTGTGAGGAAGCGATAAAAGAAACTCCTCAATATCATCTCTGCCGGCGTATTCTTTACCAAGGTTTCTTATGATCGGTACTCTTACTCCGATTATTAAGTCCTTGCTTACGGTTGGCATAAGTTTGGCATGAAAGTCTCTGTATCCTAAATCCTGATTTTCAAAAAGCCTCTTTCTGATTTCCTCATTAATGCTCATTTCATTTCACCGTAAGTTTCTTTAATTTTATCAATTATAGTCCTGTCTGCCGGGCAGAAATTAAGGGAGTCAATTTCATTAACGCCAATCCATCGTATATCGTTATGTTCAAGCTTCTTAGGCTCTCCCTTCGTAATAATAGCGTTATAGAGCATCAGGTGGATAGTTATATCTGGATATTTGTGTGTTACCTCCATAAAAACATTCTGAACCTCTACCGTAATATCAAGTTCCTCCCGGCATTCACGAATAAGAGCTTCACGCCCCGTTTCTCCCGGCTCTATTTTTCCGCCCACAAACTCCCACAAAAGTCCCCTGGATTTATTTGCCGGACGCTGACAAGCTAGAAGCCTGTTCCCCTGCCAGATAAGAGCAGCCACAACCTCTGTCATAATCTTTCCTCCATATGAAAAAAGACGCAGAATAACCTGCGCCTTTAGTCAGTTTTTTTATGTTCCCATTCTTTATAGTCCTTTAGCTGATCGTAAAGGCGAACATAGCTTTCATAGCGTGTTTTTTGTATTTTACCGTCTTTTAATGCCTCTCTCACTCCGCAGCCCTTTTCCTTTACATGGCCGCAGCCTGTAAAACGGCAGCTTTCGAGATATGGTTTAAACTCGGGAAACATATACTGCAACTTAGCTGCGTCAGTAAACTCATTTTCCAAGTCAAAAGACGAAAACCCTGGCGTATCTGCGATTACGGCGCCATCCGGTCCCTCATAAAACTCAATATGCCGCGTAGTGTGCTTGCCTCTGCCCAGCTTAATGCTTACCTCATCAGTTTTGATATTAAGATCTGACTCAAGAGCGTTTAATATACTAGATTTACCTACGCCTGAATTACCCGTAAAGGCGCTAGTCTTGCCTGAGAGTGCGTAACGAAGTTCCATAATCCCCTCGCCAGTCTTAGCACTGGTCTTGATTGTCTTATAACCCACCGATGAGTAAACTTCAAACAGCCTGTCTCCGGAGATAATATCACACTTGTTTATACATATTACCGGCTCAACGCTATGGTGCTCCGCAATAGCAGTCATCTTGTCAATCAGAAATGTATCGGTAACAGGCACAGCCTCAGATACCACCATAACAATACAGTCAAGATTAGCCACAGCAGGTCTTGCAAAGCAGTTTCTCCTGGGCAAAATCTCATCAACCATTCCCTCGTTGCCACTTTGTGTAAAAAGTACCTCATCGCCTACCAGAGGAGTAACCTTCGAGTGGCGAAATTTACCTCTGGCACGGCATCTGACAAACTCGTCGCCGGACTTTACATAATAGAATCCACTTAAAGCCTTAAATATCGTTCCCTTTTCAGCCATTTGGCAGTATTCCTTCCTCATCAGGGACCATGTCATCAGGAGGAATGACTATGCCCTGGTCCCCCTGGTTTGAGGAAGTATTTCCGGTTTGCGGGATTTCAGCACCGCCGTTTCCAGAACCAGTCGCAGGGGTACCCGGCTCTGTTGTGCCGGTTCCAGTCTCCGAGGACCCATCATCAGACGTATCCTGTCCTGAATCGCTACCCTGATTCTCTGTCCCAGTATTAGTATCAGGCTCATTGACCACAGGCGCCTCAACCTTTTCAGGTCCCTGTGACACCTGAAGTACTACTTTGGTATGAATCGGAACTTCTTCGCCGGCCTCATAGCTCTGGAACATGACATACCCTTCCTCAACATCATCGCTGAAAGCATATTCCTCGCTGTAACTCAAATCATAGCTTTGAAGTCTTAAAATAGCCTGTTCAAGGGACATGTTCGTTACATTTGGAACAGGTACAAGGGGCACCTCAACTCCGGAGCTGTACGTAATATATACTGTTGCTCCATCATAAAGCATAACTCCCTCGTCAGGATACTGTTCAATAACATATCCCTGGGTAACATCTTCACTTGGCTCTGCGTTAATCTCTATATTTACGTCTACATCAAGAGATCTTATCAGGCTTTCCGCGTCACGATAATCCTTATTCAATATTCCCGGCATTGTGACTTCGTTTTTCCCGGCTGACACTGTAAGGGTAACATCTATCTTTGAATCAGACACCACCACAGAGCGCTCTGCAGCAGGATCCTGGGATATGATATACCCCTCCTCGTATTCCTCGCTCACCACATTTTCAACGGTAAAATCATAAATTTTTTCGTAGCTGGAATTACCCATTACATTATCAAGGTACATACCTACAAAATTATCAACTGAAATTCTCTCATCCTGGGGATTAAGCCAATCCTTAATCGCATAATTCCACATAAACCAGACAAGACCGATAAGGAAAACTATTATACAAAATATTCCCACAAGCGTGGTCGTGGAACTGGCCTTACGCCTGTTTTTTCGGTAATCTTCCTTTGTGTTTCTATCACGGGAAATTGCGTTACCAGATGACCTTTTAACCGGTGTCTCATGGCTCTTAATGGAACCAATCACCCCGGTGGGAATTACTTTTGTACTGTCCACGTCATCTCCGTCTGATGAGCTGGGCACAGAGCTGTAATTAAATCTTATGGACGGATTTTTTCTAAACTCCTCTAAATCCGCTAAAAGCGCATCAGCAGAAGGATACCTGGCATCAAGATTCGGCTCCATTGCGTGCATGGTAATATCCTCAAGACCAGCAGGAATATCCGGGTTTATCTCCCTCGGCATAAGGGGAATTGAGCTTATATGCTGTATTGCAATAGATACTGCAGAATCCCCCTCAAACGGAAGCCTGCTTGTAAGCATCTCATACATTACAACTCCCACAGAATAAATATCACTTCTGGCATCAACAGCACCACCCTTTGCCTGTTCAGGAGAAATGTAATGAACTGAACCTAACGCCTCCTGAGTTAGGGTATTCTGAGTTGAAAGGAGCCTTGCAATACCGAAATCAGCCACCTTTACGCTGCCGTCTTTAAGTATCATAATATTGTGAGGCTTAATATCACGGTGAATTATGCCTCTAGAATGAGCGTGACTTAAAGCCTTTGCAATCTGCGTTGTAAAATGAAGGGCTTCTTTCCAGTTCAAAATGCCCTTTCTGTTAATGTACTGCTTAAGAGTAATTCCCTCTATAAGCTCCATTACGATGTAGTCAATATTGTCGCTGTGACTGACATCGTAAACAGCAACTATATTAGGATGAGAAAGCATGGCCACAGCCTGGCTTTCAGCATGAAAACGCTTTCTGAGCTCGGCGTCCTGAGCGAGGTCGCTTTTCAATATTTTAATTGCAACAAACCTGTTCAGCCTGTGACAGCGTGCCTTATAAACAACCGCCATTCCGCCCGAACCTATCTTCTCCAGTATTTCATATCTATTATCAAGAAATTGTCCAATATAGACGTCTTCCATTAAAATCCCTCCCTGAGGAATATTGCTAACTTATTCATTTCTTACCTTTGGCACAACACTATTGTAACATTATCAGGTGCGCCGTACTCCAATGCCAAGGCAAGAAGAGTGTTGCAGCACTCCTTAACAGATACTGAGGTTTTGACAACATCAAGCACCTCTTCATCTGTTACAAGATTAGTAAGGCCATCAGTGCAGAGCAAAATGTAATCTCCGGACTTTATATCCATTGAAAAAGTATCACACTCCACAGTCTCAACTGTACCTACCGCTCTTGTTATAAGGTTTTTACTTGGATGAAGGCGTGACTCCTCCCTGGTAATATCCCCTCTTGCAACCATATCCTCAACCACAGAATGATCTCTTGTTATTTGAGTCATCGTCCCATCTGCAATCAAATATGCCCGACTGTCTCCAACATTTGCAACATAGAGCTTATCACCTTTAATCACTGCGGAAACCATGGTCGTCCCCATGCCTCTGCAGTCAGAATCTGTCTGACTTAATTCATATACAGCGCTGTTAGAAATCTCCGCCAAATGCTTCATTTCCGAAAGTATATGTTCCGGCGGAATATATGGCAATGACTTTTTGGCCTCTGTTTTAAATACCCGTATTGCAAGCTCACTTGCAACATTTCCGGCCTTTGCCCCACCCATACCATCGCAGACCAAAAGTATAGAAAGGTCATCATCGGGAGAATTATAGGTATAAAAAGCATCCTGATTCTGGCTTCTGACAATACCTCTGTCAGTAACTGCCCATGAATTCATTATAATCAGCCCTCATCTCTTTTTTATCTCTCAAACTCTTTCTTCTGAGCTGACCACAGGAGGCGTCTATATCAGGACCAAGCTTCCGTCTCACTGTGACATTTATATTATGCTTATGCAGTATCGAAATAAATCTCTTTAAATTTTCCGGTGTACTTGGATGAAGAGGACTCTCCTCCACCTCGTTGAGAGGTATCAGATTAACGTGACAGCCCATTCCACCCACAAGGGTCGAAAGTTTTTCAGCATGATACGGAGTATCATTTACACCGTCTATCATGGCATACTCAAAAGAAATTCTCCTGCCCGTCTTGTCAAAATAATTACGGCAGGATTTCATAAGTTTCTCAACGCCGTATCCTTTATTAACCGGCATAATCTTTGACCTGGTTTCGTCATCAGGTCCATGAAGTGATACCGATAATGTTAATTGTAGATTAAAATCAGCCAGTTTGTCAACCTTTTCCGTAAGTCCGCAGGTTGAAAGCGAAATATGTCTCATTCCTATGTTAAGTCCGTCACTGTTATTAACGAGCTTTAAAAATCGTATAACATTATCAAAATTATCCAATGGCTCCCCTATTCCCATCATAACAATATTGGAAATATCAAGCCCTGAATCAAGCTGGGAAAACATTACCTGGTCTAGAATTTCAGATGGTAAAAGATCACGGATTTTTCCGCCTATTGTAGACGCGCAGAAAGCGCAACCCATTCGGCATCCCACCTGTGACGAAACGCAAACTGTATTTCCGTGCTTATATCTCATTATAACCGTTTCAACGGCATTTCCATCCATAAGCTCCCACAGGTACTTAATAGTTCCGTCAAGCTTGGAAACCTGTTTTCTTACCGCCACCGGGACTGTAATGTAAAATGTGCTGTTTAGCTTTTCCCTCAGGCTTTTTGAGAGGTTCGTCATATCCTCAAAACTTGTAACCCCTGACCACAGCCATTTAAAAATCTGTTTTCCGCGGTATCTTGGCTCGCCCATAGCAGCAAGCTGTTCATCTAATTCTTCCGGTAAAAGGGACTTAATATCTATTTTTTTCGTTTCATCTTGCATATGAAAAACCCATCCGTATCACATATATGGGGCAAAATAGTCGCCATGCCGTAAATTTTTCCAAAAGGCTCCGGCAACTCAAAATCCCACAGCTCAAAATCCGTATTTTCCTGTAAAAACGAATTTACCACCTGCTCGTTTTCTCTTTTAAGTATG
>CALWYM010000085.1 GCA_944385775.1 uncultured Oscillospiraceae bacterium
GAAGAATTTAGGACTTAACGAACTGCGGGAGATGTATCTGAGCTTTTTTGAGAGCAAGGGACATCTAAGGCTTCCGAGCTTTTCGCTGATACCTCAGAACGACCCGTCCCTGCTGCTTATAAATGCAGGAATGGCGCCTATGAAGACTTGGTTTACAGGTGAGGAGGAACCGCCAAGACGCCGTGTAACAACCTGTCAGAAGTGTATTCGTACAGGAGACATTGAAAATATCGGCAAGACTGCAAGACACGGCACATATTTTGAGATGCTGGGAAATTTCTCTTTCGGAGATTATTTCAAGCACGAGGCCATAGCGTGGGCATGGGAATTTCTCACCAGTCCCCAGTGGCTCGATATTGACCCTCAGCTGCTTTACCCCTCAGTGTATGTAGACGACGAAGAAGCTTTTAATATCTGGAAGGACGAGATTGGCATTGCTCCAGAGCGCATTTTCAAATTCGGCAAGGAGGACAACTTCTGGGAGCATGGTTCAGGTCCCTGCGGACCCTGTACGGAGATTTATTTTGACAGGGGACCGGAGCATGGCTGCGGCAAGCCTGACTGTACTGTCGGCTGCGACTGCGACAGATATATGGAGGTCTGGAATATAGTTTTCTCCCAGTATAACAATGACGGTCATGGAAACTATACTGAGCTTGCTCAGAAGAATATTGATACGGGTATGGGTCTTGAGCGCCTCGCCTGCGTATGCCAGGGCGTGGACAGCCTTTTTGATACCGATACCGTAATGAATATTACAAATAAGGTCAGCGAGCTCACCGGTGCGCATTATGGTGAGAGCCACAAAAAAGATGTCTCTCTCAGAGTTATTACTGACCATGTCAGAAGTGCCACATTTATGATTGGAGACGGAGTTTTGCCGTCTAATGAGGGCAGAGGATACGTTCTTCGCCGGCTTCTCCGCCGGGCTGCACGTCACGGAAAGCTTCTGGGCGTAAATGAGCCATTCCTTTACAAGGTTGTTGAGACTGTTATTGAGGAAAATAAGGGGCACTATCCTGACCTTGTGGAAAAGCATGACTATATCATCCGTGTAGTTGAGGTTGAGGAGGAGAGCTTTGCCAAAACAATAGATATGGGCATGGCAATTCTCAATACCATGATAGAGGAGCATAAGAAAAATGGCTGCTGTGATCTTACCGGCGAGGAGACCTTCCGTCTTTATGATACCTATGGCTTTCCTCTTGACCTTACAGAGGATATCCTTTCAGAAGCCGGAATGCATGCTGATGAGAAGGGCTTTAATGAGCTTATGGAAAAGCAGAGAGAGAGAGCCAGAGCTGCCAGAGGAGATATGTCAAATGCCTGGCAGGGGCTTGACCTGGGACTTGACAACACGCCAACCCAGTTTACTGGCTATGAGGAAAATGGCACTGAGGGAACAGTGCTAGCCATGGTTTGTGAGGGCGAGCTTCAGGAAGAGATTATTTCCGGTACCCCGGCATCCATTGTTCTTGATAAAACGTGCCTGTATGCAGAAATGGGCGGTCAGGTGGCCGACCATGGCGTGATTGAAAGCGAAAACGGTACGTTTGAGGTCAGGGACGTAAAGAAGAACAAAGCGGGGAAATCCCTCCACTACGGCGTTGTTAAGTCAGGAATTATTAAGGTAGGAGACAAGGTTCGCTCTGTTTATGATGTGGAGCGCAGAAACGCCATAATGAGAGCGCATACCGCAACTCACCTTCTTCAGGCTGCACTCAGAAAGGTGCTGGGCGACCATGTTCACCAGGCCGGTTCATTTGTAGAGCCTGACAGGCTTCGCTTTGACTTTACCCATTTCTCGGCAGTAACGCCTGAGGAGCTTGTGGAGGTTTCCGACATTGTAAACCGTGAGATTCTCAAGGGGTATGCTGTAAAGACCCAGGAGATGCCAATTGCGGAGGCAAAGAAGTTAGGTGCCCAGGCCCTCTTTGGAGAGAAATACGGAGACATAGTACGGGTAGTTTCTGCTGGTGATTTCTCTGTTGAATTCTGCGGCGGTACCCACCTTGACAATGTGGCAAAAATTGGTCCGTTTAATATTAGAAACGAGTGTTCTGTGGCGTCAGGCGTCAGGAGAATTGAGGCTACAACTGGTCTTGTCTGCCTGGACGAGATACGTAAGACTAACCAGCGCATAGCCGAAATTGCGTCAGCATTCAAGACTAACCCTGCTGAGATACTTGAGAAGATTCACGCAAATATTTCCGAGGTAAGGGAGCTTCACCACCGTGTTGATGTTCTGACTGATAAGCTTCGCTCCGGTGAGGTTGAGGGCTTTATGACCTCAGCAAAGATGATTGGAGATTTGAGAGTTGTTACAATCCACCTCCCCAACAGGACAGCTGATGACCTGAGAAAGATGGGCGATACACTAAGAGACAGATGCGAAAATGTTGTTGCGGTTTTGGCAACAACTGTTGACGATAAAATAACATTCCAGGCTGTTTGCGGTAAGGAAGCGATTGCCGAGGGTATTAAGGCCGGAGACATTATAAAGAAGGTAACCTCCATATGCTGCGGTAAGGGCGGTGGAAGACCTGATTCGGCAATGGGCGGAGGCAAGGACCTACTTATGCTGGATAACGCACTGGCTGAGGTTGATAACTTTGTTTCCGAAAAACTTTCTGAGAATAAGTAAAGGAGAAACCGCATATGTCTGATGTGCTGAATTACAATGATAGCTGTCTTTTTTGTAAAATTATAAAGGGTGAGATTCCCTCATCAAAGGTTTATGAGGATAGTTTCTGCTATGCTTTCAAGGATATTAATCCCCAGGCTCCTGTTCATATTCTGGTAGTGCCGAAAACTCATATCGTCTCCTGCGCGGAAATTGACAGGAAAAATTCCGCTCTGGTGGGACATTTATTTGAAGCCATTGCGGTAATTGCCAGAGAACAGGGACTGGATAATGGATACAGAGTTATTTCGAACTGCGGTCCAGATGCCGGTCAGACTGTCCCTCACCTTCATTTCCATATCCTTGGAGGTAAGGATATGGGAGAAAAACTGGTTTAAAATCAGTAAAAAGTATATAAATATTGCTGCTGCGGAAACTGTTTTAATTATTTCCGCAGCAGCTTTTTCTGTATAAAGTAAACATATTTTTGTAAATTATAAGGGCAAATTGTAAAAGAAGTTGAAGTTAAGTTGAGGTTATAAATGTAAACTTCAAAATGCTTTGCTGATTCTTAATTTTAACGACTTTGAAAGGGGCAGTTAAATGGCTTCTGTAAAAATAGTGACTGACAGTCATAGCAGTATTCCGCCACAGGAGGCGGAAAGATTAGGTATTGAAGTGCTTCCCATGAGGTTTTATGTAGACGGTGAGGAATGCTTTGAGGGTGTTACTCTTACAAGAGAGATATTTTTTAAGAAGCTGGCCGCCAACGCCGATGTAAAGTCAACCCAGCCCTCTCCCCAGTATCTTATTAATTCGTGGTCAAGGATACTTAATGATTGTGATGAGATTGTTTACATACCCATAAGTTCAGGAATAAGCGGCTCCTGTGCTACGGCAAAAACATTGAGCCAAGAGGAAGAATTTGAGGGTAGAGTTTTTGTGGTGGATAATGGCAGAGTTGCAACGCCCATGTACCGTTCTGTGCTTGACGCCTGTGAGCTTCGTGACGAAGGGTACAGTGCTGCGGATATTCAGCAAATGCTTGAGGTCCAGAGAGCCGATATGACTATTTATGTGGCACTGGATACCCTTGAACACCTTAAAAAGGGCGGCAGAATTTCCGGTACAACTGCGGCTTTGGGCAATCTTCTGGGGATTAAGCCTATTGCGCAGTTCGATGTGGGAGACCTTCATGTGTATAAAAAATGCAGGAGCATGAAGGCTGCAAGACGGGAAATGATTGCGGCTATGCACCACGATTTGGAAACCAAGTTTAAGAGTTTCTATGATAAGGGAAATGTGTATCTTCAGGCGGCATACAGCACTGATGAATCTACCGCTGCCGATTGGGTTCGGGAAATAGAGGAGGCTTTTCCCGGGTACAAAGTTTTGAGCGCGCCACTTTCCCTTGCCGTTTGCTGTCACATAGGCGAAAACAGTCTTGGAATAGGCTGCTCTTGCAAAATAATACGTAAATAAAAAACGCTCTCACGGTTATATCGCCGTGAGAGCGTTTTGATTATTTCAAATTAAAAGGGTTTAAGGCAGGTGTCCTCAGTAAGCTGGCAAAGAAACTGAGCCAGAAGTTCAATGCACTCTTCAATATCCTTAAGGGAGCCGACCTCGGCAGGGGAATGCATATAGCGGAGAGGAATTGAGACCAGGGCAAAGGGCACGCCAATTCCGGTTCTTGTCATAACATCTCCATCAGTTCCCGTTCTTCCGTTGGCAGCCTCGTACTGAACTGTCATATTAAGAGATTTTGCAGCGTTGTCCAGAAGTGAGTTTACCTTCTTGTGAATTGTGGGGCAGTTACAAATAACGGGACCTCCGTCAACCCTAATATCGCCTGTAACAGCTGTATCAATGCCGGCATTGTCGCTGGTGTAGGTTACGTCCACAGCAATGGCAATGTTCGGTTTAATCCTCGAGGCAGTGAAATACGCACCCTGAGCGCCTACCTCCTCACCTGTAGTGGAGGTGCCGTAAACGCCGATTGAGGCGCCCTTTTCCCTGGCGCGTGAAACAGCGCTCATAACAATAAATGCGCCGATACGGTCGTCCATTGCTCTTGCGGTAATCCTACCGTTTAAAAGTTCCCGGACATCGGTATCAAATGTTATGGTATCGCCAAGGGAGACGTACTTGAGAGCGTCCTCCTTATCTTTTGCGCCGATGTCAATACGGAGATCCTTTGCGGTAAGCTCTCTGTTTTTTGCCATCTGCCTTGAGTTTACAACAGCGCCGTAAATTACACCGTTTTTCGTGTGAACACGTACCTTGTGACCCGGGAAACAGGTTGCATACACTCCACCGATATTTGTTACCTTAAGCATGCCGTCCTCACCAACGGCGGTAACCATAAGACCGATTTCGTCAGCGTGACCTGTCATAAGTACCTTAAATGACGCATCGGGATTTACGCAGGCAGTTACATTGCCCATTTCGTCAACGGTAACCTTGTCAGCCTTGTCCTGCATATAGTCATAAAACTTTTTCTCAATGGCTATTTCAGTACCAGAGACACTGTTTGTGCTAAGCACGTCAAAGAGGAATTTTTTATCCATATGTTTAACATCCTTTCAGGAAAATTTTCTGCACTAATTGATTGTAGCACAAATGTGCTGGACTGACAAGAGGCGATATGATATACTGACAGCAATATAGGTTTTTACAAAGGAGAGAAAAATGACAGAAAGAGAGCTTATTAAGTTTTTGTCCATTCTGGAAAAGCTTAAATGCGCCACAAGGCACTGCGTCACCACTACCGGCAGGCAGGAGAGTGTCGCTGAGCACTGCTGGAGGCTTGCTACTATGGCACTTCTTATTAAAAACGAATTTCCCGAAGTCAATATGGACAGAGTTATAAAGCTTTGCCTTGTCCACGATTTTGGGGAGGCTATGACGGGGGATATCCCAACATTTATTAAAACAGACGAGGACAGAAAAGAAGAGGAAGGACAGATTGAAGTAATGCTGTCCGGTCTTCCTGAAAGGGAGCGGCAAGAGTTTTCTGCTATGTTCAGAGAGCTTGAGGAAAATATTACCCCGGAGGCTCAGCTTACAAAGGCCCTCGATAAGCTTGAGGCGCTTATCTCACACAACGAAGCAGATATAGAGTCGTGGCTTCCGCTGGAATATGATTTGCAGCTTACCTATGGACAAAAGGAGTGCGACCAGTTCCCCTTTACAAAAGCCCTTCGCAGTGAGGTTTATAAAGATTCACTGGAAAAAATCCGTGAAAAGCAAAGTGAAAACTAAAAAAATTAAAAGCCGCCTGGATTCTGCCACCGCGGCTTTTTAATTTTGCTTGACATTCTCGATAATCGAGTTATAATATAGACAGATAAACTCGATAATCGAGAATAAGAAAAGAGGCGGAGTTTGTGGCAAGGGAGAAGTTCCGGACATTGACGGAGCAGATGTTTTATACGTTGCTCTGTCTTAAAGAGGAGTGCTACGGTATGGATATTCTTGATAAAGTACCACAGATGACAGATAACCGTGTAAATATTGGCTCAGGCACACTATATACACTATTGGAGCAGTTTTTGGGTGAGGGTATTATACGGGAGACAAGAGTTCAGGGACGAAAACGAAGCTACATTTTAACAGACAAGGGCAGGGAAATGCTTAAAAAGGAGTGCCTTCGCCTTGAGGCTCAGCTGCGTGACTATCGAAGGATTTTCGGAGAGGAGGAAATAGGATGAAAAAGGTAAAGCGCCGTTTTGAAACGCTGTCATTTTACGATCACACGGCAATTTCCGCTCATTTGGAGAAGATGGCGTCAAAGGGCTGGATGATAAGCAAGATAACGAACATTTTCTGGATTTACAAACCTATTGAGCCAAAGAAGATTCATTTTGCGGTATCATACTATCCAAAAGCTTCGGAGTTTGACCCGGAACCTACGGAGCAGCAGAAGATGTTTCACGAGTTTTGTGCCCATACGGGGTGGAAGCTGGCATGTACCGCCGCACAGATGCAGATTTTCTATAACGAGAGAGAGAATCCTGTGCCGATAGAGACTGAGCCGGAACTGGAAATTCAGACAATTCACGCCTCGGTAAAAAAGGGGTTTATACCGGTTTATTTAGTACTTTTAATAATTGGACTGTTTAATACTGTGCTTTTTATTTCTAATTTGATTTCCGACCCTGTGGATTTGCTGTCCAATACCACTGATTTATTTAGAGGCACGGTATATTTTCTGCTGGTACTTTTGTGTGTCACTGACCTGAGTTGTTATTTTGTCTGGCGGAAGAGAGCCATAAGAGCGGCAGCCCACGGAGAGTTTCTAAAGACGATAAGCACGTCAAAATTTCAGAAAGTTATTATAATTTTAGTCTTTAGCTGTGCTGTATATTGGCTATCTGACATTGCTCTTAGCGGAGAGCCGCTTCAGATAGCTACTGCTGTGGCAACAATTATATATATTGTTCTTTTGTTTTATCTGGTAAATAAGACGAAGGAAGTTTTAAAAGAGAAAAAGGTATCACGGGGAGTAAATCGAACTCTTACAGTAGCTACAAGCTTTGTCCTATCCTTTGCAATGATGGGTGGTATAATCTGGGCAGGTGTTTATGCCGTATCTCACGGTCTTTTTGACAAAGAACTCTCTAGATATGATGAACTGCCTCTTGGCGTGGAGGATTTGCTGGACATTTCCACTGACGACTACACGAGCGAGCAGCGTGGCAGCAGCTCAATTCTTATGGGACAGTATGTGGTAAGGCAGCATAATCGTCACGAGTCAGCTCCGTGGATTGAGTACACGGTGGTTAATGTGAATCTTCCATTTTTATACGGTACGTGCAGGGAATGGGTGCTTAAAAAAGTGAATTATTACTCTTCGGCTTTTGAGTTTAGCTGGATGGAGGATAACCCGACACCCTGGGGGGCAAAGGAAGCTTACAGGCTGTACGATGAAGGGTATGGCTACAACTCGTGCTACGTTCTGTGCTATGACCGTACTATTCTTGAGATTATGCTAAGTTGGGATTTAACCGACGAGCAGAAAGCTATTGTAGGCGAAAGACTAGGGTGATAATAAAACAGTACAGCCATTATTGGCTGTACTGTTTCTGGTTAAGGCAGCACTTGACTGCTCATATATGAGTTAGAATATCGCTTGTCCATGGTAACATCTTCTGAAAACCAATCAGGCGGAGCAAAGTTTTCCGCCTCATTTACAGATTCAAACTCCACCTCAGCAATGACAAGAGGGGAGAAGGGAGGCTCAAAAATATCAAGTTCAATGGTATGACCGCCGTAGGGAATAAGATAACGCTTCTTTCTAATGACGTTGCCGTCGGCTTTCGCCAAAAGATGGAGGTACGAAGCTTCCGTAAGAGGAAGATTATATTCTTCGTGTATAAGATGACCGCCGCCCTTGTAGGTGAGATAGTACTGGTCGTCACTTTTTCGCACTCTGACTACCGGGTCCGTTGAAAGATAAGCCTGCTCAATTACTTTTACCTTTTTGCCTTCAAGGTCAGGGAGAGATTTAACCGTAAATTTCCGCTCAATCTCCATATTCTCCATAGTAAATTACCTCGTGTACTCAAATTCCATACCGCATACGTTTACTGTATCTTTTTCCTTAATTCCGAGCTCCTCAAGTTTGTCAAAGAGACCGCGGTTTCTCAATACCTTATCAAAATACATTCGCGACTCATAGTCGGAGAAGTTCGTGCTGTTAACTACCTGCTCAACCCAGCCGCCCTCAACAGTCCAGTAACCGTTATCATTTGTAATTTCAGGCTCTTCCTCGTTAAGGTCGACAGTTTCCTCCACAAAGTCCGGCTCATAAGTGATAATGGGCGGAAGCTGGCTTAGCCTCTGAGCGATATGAACTGTAAGTTCACTGACGCCAAGATGGGTAGCAGCGGATATGGCAAAAAACTCGTATCCCTGACTTTCCACATAGCCCTTAAAACGCCTGATTGACTCCTCATCTGCAATGTCGCATTTATTTCCCACAACAATCATTGGTCTTGACGCCAGTTCCTCACTATAAAGCTTAAGCTCGGAGTTAATGGAATTAAAATCCTCAATGGGGTCCCGCGCTTCGCTTCCGGATACGTCAACCACATGGACAAGAAGACGGCAGCGGTCTATATGACGAAGAAAATCGTGCCCAAGTCCCGCACCCTCGTTGGCACCGTCTATAATTCCAGGAATATCGGCCATAACAAAGCTCTGTCCCTCGCCTACATAGCAAACTCCAAGGTTTGGGAAAAGGGTGGTAAAATGGTAGTTTGCAATCTTTGGTCTCGCCTTTGAAACCACACTGAGCAGTGTTGACTTTCCTACGTTGGGAAAACCTACAAGACCTACATCTGCAAGCAGCTTAAGCTCAAGGGTTATTTCACGCTCCACTCCCGGAAGACCGGGCTTTGCAAAGCGCGGTGCCTGCCGTGTGGGTGTGGCGAAATGGGCGTTTCCCCAGCCACCGTTTCCGCCCCTTGCCGCAATAAAGCTTTCACCGGTGGACATATCGGCCATAACTTGACCTGTTTTGGTGTCCCTGACAATGGTGCCAACAGGTACGCGGATTATAAGGTCATCGCCGTCCTTGCCGGAGCAGCGCTTACCGCTGCCGTCCATGCCGTTTTTGGCAACATATTTACGCTTGTAACGAAAATCCATCAGCGTAGACATATTAGGGTCAGGTACAAGAACTATATTTCCGCCTTTTCCTCCGTCGCCACCGTCAGGTCCGCCGGAGGCTACGTATTTCTCACGGTGAAATGCAACAGCACCGTTTCCGCCTTTTCCGGCTTTTATTTCTATTGTAGCTTTATCTACGAACATTAATTTTCAACTCATTTCAATTTGTAAATTTACCTGCACATAATATCATATTTTATTATGATTTTCAATAAATTATTATTGCAGACGGTTTTAAAATGTGTTATATTGTTCTCGTTTGGACGTATTAATATAATGGAGAAACAAAAATGGAATTAGGACTTAACTTGCTTGAGTACTACAATGTTTTAAGAGCGGCATATACGGTTTACTCTGACAGGGTGAGTAATAAATACGGAATATCGAGAAGAGAACTGGATATACTTCTGTTTCTTGCGAATAACAAGCAATATGATACTGCTGCGGAGATTGTAGAGATGAAGCACCTGGCCAAATCTCACGTATCAGTGATAATTTCGCGACTTGAGGAAAGCGGACTAATTACCAGATCATTTGCGGCAGGCAATCACAAAACGGTCCATATTTCCCTTACTGAAGCTTCCATGCCAATTATATCTGACGGAATGAACATCAGAAAGGAATTTGCGGAAACGATTTTCAAGGGAATGGATGAGAAGGATATGGAGTCTGCCAGAGCCTTTATGGATAAGGTCAAGTTTAATGCAAACAGTTTTCTAAATGACAACCAGTGATTTTAATTTGAAGAGAGTATAATGGAACGCACGGCTTCTATGGCTGTGCGTATTCCTTTTTCTGTGGAAAGGTCGTCGGGCTCATTAAAGCCGGCGGCTTTACGTTCCTGATTCCATATGACGTTAAGTACTGTCCCACAGCGCACTCCCAGACTCGCAGCCACGGTAAAGAGAGCGGCGGATTCCATTTCGCTGCCTAAAACTCCAAGCTTTTTCCAGGCGTCCCATTTAGCGGTAAGCTCATACGACACAGGCATACGTTCGGGGCTGTGCTGACCGTAGAAAGAATCCTTGCACTGCACAACACCCTCGTGGTGAATATAGGACAGCTTATTTGCGGCGTTTACCAGTGCTATAACTATGGAATAATCGGCGGCGGCAGGGTATTCGATAGGAGCGTATTCACGGCTGGTACCTTCATTTCGTATGGCTGCGGTGGGAATAACGATGTGACCGCTTTTAACGTTCATATTAATTCCGCCGCAGGTGCCGACTCTGATAAATGTTTTTACGCCTATGGCAGCAAGTTCCTCCATTGCGATAGCGGCGGACGGTCCTCCGATACCAGTGGAGGTTACTGAAACTTTAGCACCTTCCAATGTGCCGGTATATGTGGTAAACTCTCTGTTTTGGGCAACGAGCCTTGGTGAGTTAAGGTATTCGGCTATTTTAACACATCTACCCGGGTCGCCCGGCAGGATACAAATTTCACCTACATCGCCTTTGGCTAAAGCTATATGATACTGTAATTCAGACATTTTCGCCCCTCCTGACCATACTTTATAACTGTAATATATACTACAATTATGTATTTATCAATAGTTTTCAGTAAAGAGCAATAAATTACACAGAAAATCTTGCAAAAAATCGGTCAAAGTAGTAGAATAGACTAAAAGAAAATAGCTTAGCCGAAAGGCTTTATGAATGAGACCTGAGGTGGTACGATGAAGAAAGCGGCTTCTTATCTGATAGTAGCTTTGCTGGGCATGGTGATAGGGGCCTCAATCCTTTTGCTGGTTTTCAGAAATGCAGATACGCAGGCTGTGAATAACGCACTGGGGAATGTTTCACCGAATACGGTGGTTGATGCAGGGTCCAGTACTAATCTTGAGCTTTATGAAATTGCTGTGGAAGCGGCTGAATATATTAAATATGGCGACTATGTTTCTCTTGCTTCTATGGTGCACCCCGTTTACGGAGTGTATTTCTCTCCAACGCCCACTATAAATTTAAAGAATAATCAGTGTTTTGACCAATATGAGGTTGCAGCCTTCGACAGTGATGATTCCAGCTATGTCTGGGGTAACGCAGGCGGCGAGATGCTTCCAATTGAAATGGATATTAAGACATACATGGGGACATATGTATATGATTATGATTATGTAAGTGCGTCACTTGTAAGTATTAATGCTCCGGCTAAAACTGGAAACAGCCTTGAAAATATTGTGGAGTCATTTCCCAAGGGACAGTATGTCGACCTTTGTTTCCCAGGAACAGCTGAGAATGAATTTAATGATTGGCGTATTTTACGACTTGTATTTGAGGACTATGAGGGGACCCTTAGATTAACAGCTATAATTCACAGTCAATATACGATTTAATAATTTTTAAGAGCAGAAGTACATTTGTACTTCTGCTCTTTTTATAGGCATTAAAACTGATAAAATTAGCGTTCAAGAGTAGCAAAGTATTTAGCTGTACGAATCATCTGACTGGTGTAGGAGTTCTCGTTATCATACCAGGAAACGACCTGAACGAGGTTGTCAGCGCCGACCATGGTCTGAGTAGCATCGAAGATGGAGCCGTAGGTGCTGCCGATAACATCGGAGGAAACGATCTCCTCGTCATTATAGCCGAAAGACTCGTTGGAAGCAGCCTTCATGGCGGCGTTAATCTCATCGACAGTAACGCTCTTTTCAACGGTAGCTACAAGGATAGTGGTGGAGCCAGTAGGAGTAGGAACGCGCTGAGCAGAACCGATAAGCTTGCCGTTAAGCTCAGGGATAACAAGACCGATAGCCTTGGCAGCACCAGTGCTGTTAGGAACGATGTTGATAGCACCGGCACGGCTTCTTCTGAGATCGCCCTTTCTCTGAGGACCATCAAGGATCATCTGGTTGCCGGTGTAAGCATGAATGGTGCTCATAATACCGGATTTAATGCCGGCAAGGTCATTAAGAGCCTTAGCCATAGGAGCAAGGCAGTTAGTGGTGCAGGAAGCGGCGGAAATAATGGTGTCTTCAGGAGTGAGGGTCTTGTGGTTAACGTTATAAACGATAGTGGGGAGGTCATTTCCGGCAGGAGCGGAGATAACGACCTTTCTGGCGCCGGCGTTGATGTGAGCCTGAGCCTTAGCCTTAGAGGTATAGAAACCGGTGCACTCGAGAACGACGTCAACACCGAGCTCACCCCAAGGGCACTCGTTTGCGTCAGCAAACTTATAAATTTTAATGGTCTGACCGTCAACAGTTATGGAATCCTCACCGGCTACTACGGTGTCGGCCTTGGAATACTTGCCCTGAGAAGAATCGTACTTCAGAAGATGTGCCAGCATCTTGGGGCTGGTCAGGTCATTGATTGCGACAACTTCATAGCCCTCTGCACCAAACATCTGTCTAAATGCAAGACGACCAATGCGTCCAAAACCGTTGATTGCTACTTTAACGCTCATGATAATTGCCTCCATTTAAATTTGATTTTCTTTGGTACCATTAATAAGTACGTTTAGAACCATTAAAATTATACCCTTATTTGAAAGAAAAATAAAGTTTTTTTTTATATTTTTTAACGATTTCTCACATTGACAAAAAATTCACCAAAATTGCCCAATGATTTGATACATTTACATAAATAAATTTTGCTAAAGCTAATTATATACAATTAAAATATGATATTATCTGTTAATTAAGAGACAAAAAGGGAGCTTGTGCATATTGTTGAATAAGGTAAAAGCAGAAAGCTATATTTACATGATATGGAAATATAGCTTTGGTTTTACCAGCTTAGCAAAGTAAGATACCCTGCCGAGAAATCGACAGGGTATCACAAATTTTAATCTTTCTTATTGGAATCCGAATTTTCGGAAAGCTTTTCGTCAATCTCCGCCTGACGGGCGACCTCGGCAGCCTTTGCCTTGATTTCCTCAAGAATTTTGTCCTGCTGGGAAGGCGTCTGACTATTGTCTTCTTTTTTCTCTTCCTTCTCTTCAGGGGGGAGGACACCGTGCTCGCAAAGATAATTGAAGACCTCTCCGGTCATGGACTCATGCTCAAGTAGATACTCAGCTGTGGCAATAAGCATATCGCTGTGCTCGGTGAGAATCTTCTCACAGGTTGCAGAAGCGTCATCAAAAATCTTTTTAATTTCCTCATCAATAATTGCAGCAGTTTCCTCAGAATAGCTCTTTGTCTGAGCAAAATCACGTCCGATAAATACACTGTGACTGCTGGAGTCAAAGGAAATAGGACCAAGCCTGTCGCTCATGCCGTAGACCGTTACCATGTTTCTGGCGATTCTTGTAGCCTGCTGAATATCGCCTGAAGCTCCTGTGGATATATCATCCAAGAACATTTTCTCAGCGGTTCTTCCACCCAAAGCCATTACAATCTGGTCAAACATATAGCTTCTGGAAGCGTAATTTGAATCTTCCTCAGGACGGAAAAGGGTAAATCCACCAGCACCCTTCCTGGGAATGATGGTGATATAGTGAACGGGGTCAGCACCCTTAAGGTACTTACCTGCAATCGCGTGTCCAGCCTCATGGTATGCAGTGAGCTTACGTTCCTTTTCGGATATTTTACGGCTCTTCTTTTCAGGACCCATCTCAACCTTAAGGATAGCGTCATCAATCTCACTCATGGAAATAAAGGGTTTGTTTCTTCTGGCAGCAAGCAAAGCAGCCTCGTTCATAAGGTTTTCAAGATCAGCTCCAGTAAAGCCCGGGGTACCTCTTGCTATGCTCTTAAGGTCAACGTCATCGGCAAGACTTTTTCCTCTTGAGTGGACTTTCAAAATCTCCTCACGACCCTTGACATCAGGCATACCAACATAAATCTGCCTGTCAAAGCGTCCCGGACGGAGCAGT
>CALWYM010000086.1 GCA_944385775.1 uncultured Oscillospiraceae bacterium
GTCCTGTTCCGTCTCCCGGCTTGGGGCAGAAGGGAAGATTATGAAACTGGAGCAGATCCACATAGCTTGTCTGAAGCTTGGCAAGTGACGTTTCAAGGTCATTCCAGAAGCCTTCCGCAGTAACTGACGGCGTTTTTGTGGCTATGTAAAGGTTCTCTCTAATATCACAAAAGGCATTCCCCAGCTTTTCCTCGCTGTCTGTATAAGACCTGGCAGTATCAAAGAATCTGATACCGCCCTCATATGCCCTTCTGAGAAGCTTTACCGCGTCTTCCATCCCAACACGCTGAATCGGCAGAGCGCCAAAACCGTTTTTAGGTACTGTAATCCCCGTTTTTCCCAATGACACTGTCACCATACAATAGTCCTCCTTAGTGATATAATATTATATTTTAAGGGTATATTCCCTAAAATATCTTTTCAAAACCTCCGAAAGCTCCTCTCTATTCACAGGTGCAACAAGTTTCATCTTTTTACCCTCAATAGGGTCAAAAAAACTTAAGCAATACGCGTGAAGAGCCTGGGACGAAATTTTCAGTTTCTGAGATAAAATCGCGGTCTTCCCGTTACCGTACAGACCATCGCCCAAAAGAGGTACTCCCATATAGGATGCGTGGACACGAATCTGGTGAGTCCTGCCTGTTTTTAAAATGAACTCCGCCAGGGTGATTTTTTCTTCACAGACCGACGCGCAGCCAAGAACCCTGTACTCTGTCACCGCTCTTTTTCCGTCGGGAGCGACTATGCGAAGCATTTTTTCAGGTTCCTTTCGTCTTATAGGCAAATCTATAACTCCGGAAGTTTCCGGAAGCTCACCTCCGAGAATAGCAATGTAACGTTTTTCCGAGTTGTCTCCACCCAGATATTTTGACAGCAAAGCCTTGTAATAGGCACTTTTCGCCATAATTACAACGCCGCTTGTGTCACGGTCAAGGCGATTAACAACGTGTATTACTCCGTCCTGCCCGGTCCTTTTCAAATACCCGGTCGCAAAAGCCGCCAGGGAACCATGATATCTTGCCCTTGAGGGGTGAACTATCATGCCGCAGGGCTTGTTAACTGCAATATACCCTGCATTTTCATAAATAATGTCTATGGGACCGTCCTCCGGCTCCACATCACTTTCCCGTTCCCCATTTAAAACAAGAGCTGACACTATGTCCCCTGCCCTTACCCTTACGGTGGTATATGCTTTTTCCCCGTTCAGAAAGATTCCATCGCTGTTTTTAAGCCTTTTTACGAGTGCTGCAGAAATATTAAGTTTATTTCGCAAAATGCTGTATACCTTCCTGCCTTCGTCCGATGCTGTTACAATATACTGCAGCTCCATTACTTTCCGCCTTGCACCAGCTTATCGACAATTTCCTCAAAGCCCATACTGTGACTGGCCTTTACAAGAACAACGTCACCCTCATCAATTAAATCCCACAGTTTACCATAAAGCTCTGCTTTATCCTTAAAATAAACTGCGTTTCCGCCCTTCTCATTTACTCCCAGGTAAATATTTTCGGCTTCGTCACCTACACATATTACAAGGTCTATACCCTTTTCGGCAGCCAGCTGTCCCATTTCACGGTGAAGCTTTGAGCTCTCCCCTCCAAGCTCCTTCATATCTCCCAATATAGCCACACGCCTGCCTCTGGGACTGACAGACGCAAGAGACGTTATAGATGCTGACATAGAATTTGGATTAGCGTTATAGCAATCATTTATAACTGTAATAAGCCCCGTATCCGTGACCTTCGCGCGACCACCCACAGGCTCATATGTCATAATCCCATTTTTAATGCTTTCACCGTCAAGACCAAGCTCGCTGCCTACGGCTGCGGCTCCCAGAACACCGTATATAATATGGGTACCGAAAGCCGGGACAGTAATATCTACCGTTTCATTCTTTAAAATAAGCCTTGCCGATATACCGTCAAAACCCATACTCTTAACCTGTTCCGCCCGTATATCACAGTTTTCTCCCAAACCAAAACGCAAAATCCTCGTGCCCGGCGTAAAATTCCTGAGCTTTGGATCGTCACCGTTCAGTACCGCAAGACTATCTGATGTCATATACTCAAAAACTTCGCTCTTTGCCCTGAGAACACCGTCAAGGTCAATAAGATTTTCAAGGTGGCAGTAACCGATAGTTGTCATAATACAAATATCTGGGCGAACCATTTTAGAAAGCCGTCTCATTTCTCCGAAATCGGAAATTCCCATCTCAATAACAGCCGCCTCATGCTCCTGCCCCATGGACAAAATTGTAAGCGGCACGCCTAATTCGTTATTAAGATTAGCCTCTGTTTTAAGAACGTTATACTTCTGACTCAGAACACAGGCCGTAAACTCCTTCGCCGTAGTCTTCCCCACGCTGCCAACCACACCGATCACAGGAATGGTAAAAAGGCTTCTGTACCATTCCGCCAGGGCTTTCAGGGCATCAATGGCAGAGTCCACCAGCACATACGGAAAGCTTCCGACCATCTCCCTTGTACAAAGGCAACAAAGCGCACCATTTTCAACGGCGCTTTGCGCAAAATCATGTCCGTCCACCCTTGCTCCCTGTATGCACACAAAGAGATTTCCCGGTCTGACCTTTCTGTTATCCGTAACAACTCCTGTTATAACAGAGTTTCTGTATTTGTCGTCGCCTATATATTTTCCGCCGGTTACATCTGCAATTTTCTGAAGTGTTACAGGCTTCATAGTCACCAAAAATACCCCCAATTCTTACGCCCGAAAAAAATCAAAATCTTTTGAGCGATTCTCTGACTATCGTTTCGCAAAGCTCATTATAACTGATCCCCGAAACCTTAGCTTCCTTCGGAAGCAGGCTTGCCGGAGTCATGCCAGGAAGGGTGTTGGCCTCAAGGCAATAAATTTTTCCGGTAGATTCCTCGATTATAAAGTCCATTCTGGCGTACACCTCAAGGTAAAGGGCTTTGTACACCCTAACTGCAATATCCATAAGCTGCGAAATAGTCTCATCCGGAAAATCTGTGGGGCATATCTCATCTGTACAGCCGTCCTGATATTTATTCTTATAGTCAAAAAAGCCTGATTTAGGACGAATTTCAATTGGAGGCAGAGCCTTGCCGCAAAGTACGCCTACGTCAACCTCCCGACCTTTTATGTATCTTTCAACCAAAACCTGGTTCTCGTACTTAAATGCCAGCTCCAGTGCCTTTTCGTATTCTCTGTCATTATGTGCAATAGACGTGCCCACAGAGGATCCGCTTGATTTTGGCTTTACAACGCACGGAAGGCATGGATAGCTCTTGTCGATGTCATCTGCGGAAATTACTTTACCCTCGGGCGTTAATATGCCGTGACGAACAAACATATCTTTTGCCGCTGCCTTATTCATGGCTATGGCACTGCCCATATATCCGCTGCCTGTATATCTGACTCCGGCAATGTCAAAGGCTGCCTGAAGCCTGCCGTCTTCTCCGTCCCCTCCATGCAGGGCAAAGAAAACTATATCGGCGGCACGGCAAACCTCCATAAGATTATCGCCGATTCTGCTGTCATTATCCTGCTTTCTCATCGCCTTCACAGCCTCAAGGTCTGGGATATCGGAGCTTATATCTGAAGCAATATCATCATTTTCTTCTTCAAAAATTTCCTTCGGGTCAGAATACTCACCCTTATATCCGAAAAAGGCATCTACCAACACAGCCCTGTGTCCGTTTTCTCTCAAAGCCTTTGCAATCATAGTTCCACTTTTTATTGAAACATCTCTCTCCATAGAGAGACCTCCGCAAAGAACGACTATATCCACGATTTTTCCTCCAATCGTATTAGCTAAGTCAAGATTATATAGCATTTACGTAAAATTTACAACAATATATGTACTATGCCGTAATGTTCTGTATCCATGTCTTTTTCTTAAGAAACATAATACCAAGCAGGCATTTTATAATTTCCAGAGCCTGGCAGCAAAAATAAAGTTGAACTATGGGAATAGAA
>CALWYM010000087.1 GCA_944385775.1 uncultured Oscillospiraceae bacterium
ATAAAGCTCACAGAATTTCTTAAACGCCGTAAGCTCGTCGTCATGGAACATGACCCAGCTGTGAGCCATAGTGCCGGAAATGGGGATATTGAACATTTTCCCTGCCATAACCGTGGCTGTACCGGCAGCGCCGCCTATATATGCCGCCCTGGCGCCGTAAACAGCGCTGTCCACATTGTGAGCGCGGCGCGCGCCGAAATCACTGACCGCCCTGCCCATGGCTGAACGGACAATCCGCCGCGTCTTTGTGGCTATAAGTGACTGGTGGTTGATCTGGGCAAGAATTGCCGTCTCAATAAGCTGAGCGTCCACCAGCGGCGCCACAACAGTGATTATAGGCTCGTTGGGATACATGACCGTACCCTCCTCCATGGCATAAACCGTGCCGCGGAAGCGGTAATTTGACAGCCACTTTAGAAAATCCTCCCGGAAGGTGCCGAGAGACCGGAAATACTCAATATCGTCCGGCTCAAAGTGAAGATTTTCCAGATACTCAATGACCTGCTCAATGCCCACGAAAATGGCAAAGCCTCCGCCGTCCGGGTTTTTCCTGTAAAACACATCGAAAACCACCTGCTGGTCGCCGTAGCCTGCGGCATAGTAGCCGTTGGCCATGGTCATCTCGTAAAGGTCCATCATCATGGACACGTTGCGCCTATCAAACTGTGTCATATTTCTCTCCTTTCGGGAAAATCTCCCCTCAGCTAAAACCAACTGTGTTAATTGTACTACAAATCCCTGTAAATTGCAACGGCTTAGTCCGGCTTAATAAATTTATTTTTCAAACCTCTTGCGTCACAACACGGCTATGTGTTATACTATGTCCAGCTAAATAAATTAAGCTAAAAGGAGTAAGAACAAATGGATTTTGACCGGGAGATATTAGAGCGGCCCCTTTTCAAGGAACCGCCGGGGCTTATGATTTACCGTGAATTTATGATAGTGCTGAGCTACATGGACGTGGAGAGCTGCGGAAAGCTGATGCAGGCTCTGTTTGCCTATGTTCTCTACGGCAGCAAGAAGGAAAGCATGGAGCTTAACGGCGCTGACCGCAGGCTCTATGAGAGAATGTGCGACAAGTATCTGGACTGTGTGGAACAATATACGGATATTTGCCAGAAAAACTCACTTAAAGGAAAGAAAAGTGCGGCAAACCGCCGTAAAAACCAGAAATCTCAAACCTGATTCAACAGCGGTTAACCGCAGTCAACTAACATAACATAACAGAACATAACAAAACATAACAAAACAAATCAAAACATAGCATATCATAACGGTAGCACGGGGCAACCCCATTTTACGGCTGTTTTCACCTGACTGACCAGCCCTCCCACAGGCAGCTGTTCACGTAACCTCCCAGAAGCAAAGCGTATAGCGAGTAGTAAAGCCAAAGCATTGCTGCGATTACCGTACCCAAAATACCGTAGATTGAATACTGTGAAGTAATGGTTGCCACGTCTCCGAACAGCGCGGAAATCAGTACCCACCCAAGGGAGCTCAGCACTGCCCCGTAAAAATGGTACCGCAGAGACAGACCGGAGCCGGAGGCAAAACGGTACATAAGCAGAAACACAAGAAACAAAAACGCAAAACCTGCAATCTGCCGCCAGAAAAGCATAAACCGCCTGATAAATCCCCATATTCTACCTTCCGGCAGATGTGCCATTGCCAGTATGGTCAAATCCTCGCCGAATGCCAGAAGAAGCAGCGCCACAATAAGCGATACAAAGAGAAAGAGTATATAAAATACAGCTTTCAGCCGTAAAAGTATGGAATTTACCCCTTTTCTTGCGCCGTAAGCGCTGCGAAGTCCCAGAATAAGACTCATAACGCCTTTTGCCGCCGACCAGACCGTAATTACGGCGGAGATTCCCAGCGCCACTCCGGAACCGGAGTACACGCTCTCCACCAGCATTTCAATAATGCTCATAACCTCATCGGGCACTACCCTGGAAACGGACAGGAGCATATCGTCACTTGTCAGAGGGGTGTATGGCAAAAGGGAAATCGCCAAAATCACAATACTTGGCAGGCTGAGAAACATATAGAAGGTGCCGGCGGCGGCAAAGGTGGGGAGCCGGCGCCGGGAATACTTGTCGATTACCGGTCTTACCCGGGCAATGACCTCCTGAAAAGCTGTCACAAAGCCTCCCTTAGGACACAAGCCTGGCTATGGCTGCGGCGAACATCTCACCGGCCAGCGCCAAATCATCAAGGGAAATATTCTCGTCTGGCTCGTGCATTTTGGGTGTTCTTCCGGGCAGAGTGCAGCCGAAAGCTACGCCGCCCTCAATATTGTGGACGTATGTCCCGCCGCCAATGGCAAGGGCTTTGCCGGGAAGTCCGGTGTACTCCTCGTAAACCTCAAGAAGCGTCTTTACAAAAACGCTGTCCTCGGGAACGCAGTGGGGCTGGCTGAAGCTGCCAAGCTTTACATTGAGCTTATCGCCGCAGAAAGCGGTAAGCTTTTCCGTAATATCCGTGGTGCTGGCAGTGACGGGGACACGCATATCAAGAGTTGCGGTAAGTCCCTTTTCACGGCTGTAATCGATAAGTCCCAAATTGACGGTAAGAGGTCCTGAAGAATCGGTAATGTTAGTGTCAAAGGCTCTGCCGGAATAGTCGCCGTAGGGCATAGCCTCGGAAAGGCGCTTTAACGCCCCGTGACCGGGGCCCTCCGCCAGTGGAAGCACGGCAAGAAAGCTGAGAAGCCCGGAAATTGCGTTCTCACCCTCCCAGGGCAGGCTCGCGTGGGCCGCCTGACCGTAGCAGGTAATCTTGGTTTCCAAATCGCTTATCTTTTCAAGACCGAAACTGATTCCGCCAATAGCACGGAACGCCATAGCTGCCATAAGGGTCTCGTCAGAGATAAACCGCACCACAGCCTCGCAGACGCCGGGAACTGCATTGGCAACAGTACCGCCCTTTACGTACTCAACGGAAGCGCCCAAAGGCTCTCCCACCTCAGTCTGGGTCAGCTTTACGCTGCCGTGACCCTTTTCCACGTTGACAACAGGGAAATCCCCGTCAGGGGTAAAGACCATAGGCGGCATGGTATAGTTTTCACGGTACCACGCAATGTCGGAGCTGCCCGTCTCCTCGCAGGAACCTAAAATAAGCTGGACGCTGCCCTCCTTGGGAAGTCCCATGCGGCGCAGGCACAAAAGAGCGTGGAGCGCAGCCACAGCCGGTCCCTTGTCGTCGGCAACACCACGACCGTACAGTACACCGTCAATTTCCGCAGGCTCAAAGGGATTGCATTTAGTCCAGCCGTCGCCGGCAGGCACAACGTCAAGGTGCGCTAAAATCGCAATCTTAGCCTCACCCTCGCCTATTGTGGCACGTAGTACACGGTCGCCCAGAATTTCCGCCGCAATTCCATAGCCGGCGCATAGCTCCAGCGCTGCTGTAAGCGCCTTTCTGGGTCCCGCACCGTAGGGCGCCCCAGGTTCCTCCTGGGTTCTGACGCTGTTTATGCGGCAAAGAGTAAATGTGTCCTCCCGAAGCGCTTCACGGTTTTCGGAAAAATACTGCTCTATTTTATTTCTCATAAGGGTAATCCTCCCAGTAATATCTAATATGGCGGAGCTGATAGGGAAAGGGCCGCTGGAAAATCAGCGGTCCGTCAGTACAAAAATCAGGGATTAAGTATTTCGGAAATTACCTCCAGCACCTTGTCGTGGCAGCCGCCGCAGCCGGTGGAGGCTTTGGTTATCTCCTGGACTCTCCTGAAATTCTCCTCGATCTCCCGGAGGTTGTTACCCTCACGGAGCGCACGCTCAATATCACTGTAACGCACCTTGTTGCAGTTACAAATAATTCTGTCCTCATATGCTCTATCCATAGCTTAACCCTCCATAACATTATTAATACCTGAAAAATCAGGTTTACTCATAACCCGATTATATCACCACCGCCAACTAATAGCAAGTAAAAAAGCCGCCGTTACCAAGCCGTCAAAATAGGGGAGACAAAAAAAGAGACTCCCCAATTTGGGGAGCCTCTCTTTAAGTTACATTTTGTACTGACTCAGTTCCGATTAAGGATTACTCCTCAGGAGCGTCAGTAACAACCCACATGTGGGTTACGGTTGTACCAGCAGCGTTGGTAACAGCAACTACGGTCTGACCGTCAGCAAGAGCAGCGTCGTTCTCGCAAACGAATGCTACGTTCTCTGCGTCATAGGTGTAGTAGCCAGCGCCAATCTGGATGGTAGTGCCGTAAACGGTAAGAGTGCCAGTAACAGGAGTTACCTCGCTTGCAATGGTGTTGTCATCATTGTAGCTGTAAACCTTACCAGTAGCAATCTCATTTCTGCTGGTAACAGTGATCTCCTGACCGTCAGCGGTATAACCGGTAACGCTGTAAACAGTTACGGAAACATAACCGCCGTTAGCACCAGCCTCAACAGTAGTGGTGGTGTTAACTGTTGCATCGCTCTTTACGTAAACGAGGTCAGCAGCAACAGCAGCCTCAGAATAGGTGCCGCCAACAAAGACGACAACTGCGAGGTTACCCTCATAAACTACGGTAGCGCCAGCAGGAATAACACCAGCGTTAGCAGCGCCCTGCTTTACATCGATAGTCTTGATGGTCAGGTCGTTCTCGCCGTTCTGAGTTGCGAAGATGAACATGGTGTTGCTGTTAACAACCTTACCAGCAACAACAGGAGTGGAAGTGCCAGGAACAGTAGCAGCGCCTGTATCGACGGTGGTTGCAGCACCCTCGATTACGAGCTGACCATTGGTATTTACGGTGTACTCATAGATACCGGTCTTAAGTCTGCCATCAGCCTCGGTAAGACCACCAACAGTGCTCTGAGCATAGTTAACGGTGTACTCGCCGTAGGAACCGTTGGAGAGGATACCATAAACCTTACCAACCTTGCCGGTGCCCTGGAGGTAGCTGCCGCTGGAAGTAGCGTCAGAAGCAAGAACCTTGATGTAGGTGCCAACAGTGTTAGCAGCGGTGGTATCAACACTGGCTATAAGATAGCCGTAGTTGTCAACATAGTAGTTAACAGTCTTGCCCATGTTAGCGTTGGAGCCGCCAACAATAGCTGCGTTAGTAAGAGCGGAGCCCTGGGATACCTGATATACGGTGCCGCCGATGGTGTACTCCTTCTCGTTAACAGCCTTGGTAAGAGTGCCGGAAACGGTGTTTGCAACATTAATGCTCTGAATGATCTTCTCGCCGTCAACTGTTGCAACAGTGTAAACGACAGGATCCTTTCTCTCAATGCCCTTGAAGAGCTCGGTATCGGAGGTAGCAGCGCCGCCGACAACGGTGAGAGTGGTGGTAACTACGCCAGTCTCAGGAGCAGTAACTGTTCTGACAGACTGAACGGTAGAGAAGTGGCTTACGATCTCAATAATCTTGTAGCCGTTGCCAACCTTGTAAACCTCGGTAAGAGTTCCGTTACCGCCGATAGCAACCTTGCCGTTAGCAGCAAGAGCAACAGCAGTCTGGGAAACGCCGTCCTTTACACGTGCAACAGAAGCAACCTGAGCGTTAAGTCCGAGATCCTTGTAGATCTTGCCGTTGGTAACGCCGGTGGTGTAGGTAAGAACAGGTGTAGCATTTGCGAAGGTAGCAATCTTCTTGCCATCCTGATACCAGGTGGTTGCAGGACGACCGAAAGCATCAACGCTGTCAGCAGCAGACTCGCCCTTGGTGAGCTTGTAGGTGCCGTAAGCAACAGAATCGGTGCCAGAAGAAGTTACGTCAATCCAACCATAGGTAGGAACAACAGCTGATGTGCCGTCAATCTCAACCTTCTCATAGCCAATTACGCCGTAGATTCTGTCAGTAACAGAACCGGTCTCGGAATAGGTAAGAGCGTTGAAGGTCATCTGAGCAGCTTCCTCACGGGTAACAGCAGCGTTGAAGTTAACGCCGGTGAGACCGGAAGTAAGCTTTGCCTTGGTAGCAGCAACAACAACGTTGTTGTACCAGTTAGCGCCAGAATACTCGCCCTCGATGCCGATTGCGCCGAGGAGCATCTTAGCATACTGAACAACGGTCAGCTCTCCGCCGGGAACAAATCTTCCGTCGCCAATGCCGTTGATGATGCCCTGCTGAGCTGCATACTCAACAACGCCAACGGACCACATATTGCTCTTGACATCGGTAAACACGGTACCGCTGCCGCCAAGAGTATTCGCAACGTCTCTGGTGAGCATCATGCGAACTACGAATGCTGCGCCCTGATCACGGGTCAGGGTTGCATCAGGTGCGAAGGAACCATCAGTAAGACCATCGATAACCTTGATGGCACTGAGGACTTCGACTGCCTCTGTGTTCTCAATCTTGTCAGAATCGGTAAAGGTAGCAGCGGAAGCGGAAACAGCAAGAACGCCAACTACCATAACGACTGCAAGCACGAGAGCCAGAGACTTTTTAAGGGTCTTCATGTAGTTTTCCTCCTTATAAAGTATATTTTTGCCCGTTACATGAAACCGGACTAGTTAATATGTAAACGTCCCCATGGGAAGGGACGCTTCCACCATGTAAAACCGCCCCGCCGGGTATCTCTTAGCCGGCTGACAAAGGGCGAAAGACAGATTCGGGGTCGGTAAACCGCCCCAGGAGATAAACGTTTTTCAAGGTACAGCCCGATTTCGTGCTTTTTTCCCAATTTTCCCTCCATAAAAACAAATTTTAAGGAGGAGTACGGCGAAGACAGAGATTAAGGTCGGGCGGCCCTTATGCCTCCGCCGCACTTACATAATGAAGACTCTCACCGCTCCAAAAAAGTTCCGAAGAATTTTTAAGAAGCTTTCCCGGCGATAGCCCGGGGGTGGCAGAAAATCTACATCCCATTGGGTTTAGCTCCACGGGTGGGAGCGCCATTTTAACGAATCGGGACACTTAACGCCCCGAACGTTATGGCTATTTTAGCATACTACAGCCCTATTGTCAAGCACCGAACCGCAAATAAGTAACAAAAAAGTTACAAGGTTCAGTACCGCCGCAAGCCCTTGAATAACGCGACTTTTACCGGGGTACCCCCCCTGGGCTTCGGGAAGAAATTGTTACAAAATGTTATCCTCCCCACGACGGTTGACTGTGAGCTTTTTATTATTGTACACTAACTTTAAAAAATTTCAATAGTTAAAGGAAAATTTCCTGAATTTTTATAAATTTTTTTATCTCAGCACCGCGCCCAGCTTCTCTTTCAGCTCGTCCAGCACGTTCTTCATTACCTGCTCGGATATGGCGTCGGTCAATGTGCCTGTCTTGGAGCGCAGCGTCAGGCTGTACGCCGTGGATCGCTTGCCCTCCGGAATCCCGGCGCCCCGGTACTGGTCAAAAAACTCTACCTTTTCAAGCAGATCCCCGGCAGCATGACGTATCACCTTTTCAATCTGCCCCACCGTCACATTTACGTCGGCAACAACGGCAAGGTCCCTGTTTACCGCAGGGTACCGGGGCAGCTCGTGATAGAGCTTTGAGGTATTGCGGCGCTCCATAACGGCTGAAAGTGAGATCTCGGCGCAGTAAAGGGGAATGTCACTGCCGAAGGTGGCCGCAACCTGCGGGTGGATCTGTCCCACAACGCCCACGGTCCTCTCCCCGGAGGTGATTTTGGCGCAGCGCCCCGGGTGGTAGGCAGCGTCCGTTGTAAGGGGCGAGAACTCGGCGTCCTCCACGCCGCAGTACGTCAGAACAGTTTCCACAGCGCCCTTTATCGTATAGAAATCACAATCCCCACCATAGGCGCCCAAAGACAAAATCCGCTGCTCGTCGGCAAGGTCCCCATCTGTTTTCAGATAGATTTTTGCCGTTTCGTAAAGGTAAACGGAATCGTTACGCAGCGCCCTGTTCCGGCAAAGGGTCTCTATCATGCTGGGCAGCGCTGAGGTACGCATGACTGATGTGTCCTCACCCAGGGGGTTTAGTATCTTAAACTGGTTGCGGAGAGGTGAATCCGCCGGAACACGTATCTTATCCAGCGCGGAGGGTGACACAAACGAATAGGTCAGTATCTCCGAATAGCCGCAGCTGCGGCACGCCTCCCCTACCTTCTTTTCCAGAAGCTCCTCGGCTGAGTAGCCCCCGATTGTTCCGCCGCCCTTCTGAAGCGTTGCGGGAATATTATTGTAGCCGTAAAACCGGGCAACCTCCTCGGCAAGGTCACAAAGACGCTCCACGTCGCCTCTCCAGCTCGGCACGAAAACTGTGCTGCCCGTAACGGTAAAGTCAAGCTTTGTAAGGATTTTTACCATATCCTCCCGGGAAATGTCAGTGCCCAAAAGAGCGTTTATGGCGCCGGCGTCCAGCTCAACGGTGGTCTGAGGCTTTTTCCCCGGATATACGTCGATAACGCCGTCCACTACCTTGCCGCAGCCTAGCATTTCCACAAGCTCACAGGCACGGTTTACCGCGGTAAGGGTTGCTGTTATGTCAAGACCTTTCTCAAAACGTGACGATGAGTCGGTGCGGGTACCCAGCGCCATTGAGGTACGGCGGACGCTGGTACCGTTAAAATTCGCCGCCTCGAAAAGCACCCTGGCGGTATCGCCGATAATCTCGCTGTTTTCGCCGCCCATTACGCCGCCGACGCAGCAGGGCTTATGCTCGTCGCAGATACAGAGCATGGAGGCTGTAAGGTCATGGGGCTTGCCGTCAAGAGTGGTAATGGTCTCCCCCTCTTTCGCGGTACGGACTACTATCTGTCCCCCGTCCACGCAGGAAAAGTCAAAGGCGTGCATTGGCTGACCGTATTCCAGCATGACATAGTTTGTGATGTCCACAATATTTGAAATAGGACGAAGTCCCCCGGCACGGAGCCTCTGGCGGAGCCACAGCGGGCTGGGAGCGATTTTCACGTCGGTGACCATACGGGCTGTGTACCGCGGGCAAAGCTCCGGATTTTCTATTTTTACCGATGCGAAGTCATTTATATCTCCGCCGCTTCCCTTTACAACCGGTGTATGGAGTTTAAGCTCCCTGTCAAAGGTCGCCGCCGCCTCCCTGGCAAGACCGATTACCGAAAGGCAGTCCGGACGGTTAGGAGTAATCTCAAACTCAATCTGGCTGTCCCTGAGACCCAGAACAGGCAGCAGATCGTCGCCGGGCTGAATGTTCATTTCCCGAAGATCCGGGTCGGTATCCAAAATGAAAAGACCGTTTACAACGCTGTAAGGCCAGTCGTTATCGGAAAAGCCCAGCTCCTGATAGGAGCAGAGCATACCGCAGGAAAGCTCCCCCCGGAGATTTCCCGTTCTGATTGTCACGCCGCCGGGCAGTGTGGCGCCGTCCCGGGCCACCACCACAAGGTCGCCCTCCTTCTGGTTCTGGGCGCCGGTGACTATCTGTAACGGCTTATCCTCCCCCACGTCTACCTGGCAGACCCACATATGGTCGCTGTTCTGGTGACGTACCATTTTAACGATCCGTCCGGCGCATATGCCGCTTATCTCCTCCCCAGGGTGCTCCACCGTCTCCACCTTTGAGCCGGAAAGGGTCATGCCCTGGGCAAAGTCCTTATCTGATATATCCTTTACGTCAGTGAACTCACTGAGCCAATTTCTTGAAAGTCTCATTGTTTTCCCCCTTAAAACTGCTCCAGGAATCGAATATTGTTCTCAAAAATCAGGCGCATATCGGTTATGTTGAACCGGCGCATGGCCATGCGCTCAAGACCGATACCAAATGCCCAGCCGCTGTAAACCTCCGGGTCGATACCGCTCATTTCCAGAACTCTCGGGTGTACCATACCGGCGCCCAGAAGCTCTATCCAGCCCTCGCCCTTGCATACCCGGCAGCCTACGCCGCCGCACTCGTGGCACTGTACGTCAAGCTCGCAGCTAGGCTCCGTAAACGGGAAGTGGTGGGGACGGAACCTCGTCTTTGTGCCCTTGCCGTAAAGCGACTCCACCACAGTATTAAGCGTACCCTTCAAATCAGCCATTGTAATGCCCTTGTCAATGACAAGTCCCTCAATCTGGTGGAACATGGGGGAGTGGGTGGCGTCCACCTCGTCCTTTCTGTAAACACGCCCCGGGGCAACCACCCTGATAGGCGGCTTTCTCGTCTCCATGGCGTGGACCTGCATGGGGCTTGTCTGGCTTCTCAGCATAACCCGGCTGTCGGTATCAAAATAAAATGTATCGCTCCAGTCACGGCTCGGGTGACCCTCGGGAGCGTTGAGCCTGTCAAAATTATACTCCGCAAGCTCTATTTCCGGCCCGTCAATTATGTCAAAGCCCATGCCTACAAAAATCTCCTTGACCTGGTCAAGAGCTATATACATCGGGTGACGGTGACCCAGATTTACCTTCTTTCCCGGAATTGTGACGTCAATGGTCTCCTCCTCAAGGCGCTTCTCCATCGCCTTTTCCTCAAGGTCCTTTTTTACCTCGCCAAGACAGGACTCAATGTCGGCGCGGACCTGATTTGCCAGCTGCCCCATTACAGGACGCTCCTCCGCCGGAAGCTTTCCCATTTCACGGAGTATGGCCGTCATCTTTCCCTTCTTGCCCAGATAGCCCACACGAAGCTCCTCCAGCTCATCAAGACTCCCAGCGTTTTTCAGCCTGGACAGAGCTTCTTCCCTCATTTTCTTCAGTTCTTCCTTCATATGCTCCTCCAAAAAAGTTTTACATTTGTAAAAGATAGTACAATTCAGGCAACAAAAAAAGTCCTAACGCCCCATTGGGACGAAAGGACTTTCGTGGTACCACCCAAATTCAGCGGAAAGCAAAGCTTAACCGCTCTCGATAAAAGGCCTGTAACGGTGCCATACCGCCGGTGATTGGCCGGAGCTCCGGGGCGAACCGGGCGGAGGCATTTCCGGAAGTCTTTCAGCCGGTGGACTTCCTCTCTTTCGGAACGCTTTTCCGTCATTTTCCCCATCTACGCCGTATTGCATTATGGTGACATTTTACCACCATATATGATTTTGTCAAGGGGGAAAATCAGCTCAAAGAGTAACTTCCCCGCACCAAAACCTTGGTACTTCCCGTACTTTTAATACCGTTTCCCTCGATAGTGACAAGGTACATATGGTTTTGTGAAAGTGCCTTTGCGGAATCGGAAACAGCGGAGCCGTCAGTCTCGTCCACAAGCCGCGGCGAGTCGGGACCGTAGCTTTCCGCGGAGCCGATCCTGAGCATAATCTCAGTACCCACCTGACAGGTCATAATCTGCCCGTTTGTCATGGTGACAACGGTAAACTGGTCGGCGGCTGCCGAGCCCGAGACATTACCGCCCAGCTCACGGATACGCTGCTCAAGGGCGGACTTAAAGCTTGCGATAAGGTTTGGCGTCAGGGTATCGTCCAGGTAGCTTTTTGTGACAAGTGGGTCAGACTGGCTTCCGTAGGTACCCGCTCCCAAAGCCGTAAAGGCGATAACCGCCGTAAGCACCAGCACTGCCGCCGACACTGCCACAATCTTTTTCTTCAGTTTCATATGTATTTCCTCCATAACTGCTTCCCCCTTTCCCCGGTTTTGCCGGGAAAAAGACGGGGGAAGTATTTTCAGTTCAGTCCAAAGGACACGGCGATTGCCGTATCGATTTTGTTCATGAGCTCATCGTCCACTCTGCCCATTTTCTCCCGCAGACGCTTTTTGTCAATAGTTCTTATCTGCTCCAAAAGCACTACGGAATCCTTTCTCAGGCCGAAGCTGTTGGCGTTAAGCTCAATGTGGGTCGGGAGCCTTGCCTTTCCCATCTGGGAAGTGATGGCGGCGGCGATAACCGTGGGACTGTGCTTGTTTCCCGTGTCGTTTTGCACAATAAGTACGGGGCGCAGCCCTCCCTGTTCGCTGCCCACCACCGGGCTAAGGTCCGCATAGTAAATTTCTCCTCTTTTAACTGGGGTTAGCACAAAGCCTCACTCTCCGACAGATTATAGTAACCCTCGGTTTCTATGTAAAACCGGGTGTCAGCATAAGCGTCAAACGCCCATGCTACTATAATTCTTTCACAGACCCATGGATTTTATACCGGGAAAGGCTTATTTTTTCCCGTAACCCATTGTATGCGAGGCTGTGTCCCGGGGTGAGCTTCAGCCCATATATACTCTCGGCACCCTTTTCGAAACGGAGCACATAAGCTCATAGGGAATAGTGCCGCCCTGCTCCGCCAGTTTTTCAAGGCTTCCGTGGGCGCCGAAAATCTCAATGTGGCTGTCTATGTTCACCTGGGGAAGGTCGGTAAGGTCAACCATGCACATATCCATACATATTTTGCCCCGCTGGGGCGCCATGCCGTAGGGAGTGTAAAAGCTGCACCTGTTTGAAAGTGACCTGAGAAGCCCGTCGGCGTAGCCCACAGGCAGCACTCCAAGGCGGCGGTGCCCTTCGGTGGTATATGTCCTGCCATAGCTTATGTCAATGCCGCCCTCATAGTGCTTTATGGTGGAGACGGTAGTTATAAGGCTCATTACCGGACGAAGACCCAGCTTTCCGCCGTCGCCGTAGCCGTAGAGCAAAAGCCCCGGACGTACCATGTCAAGCGCCGTCTCCGGGTAATTTACCGTAGCGCCGCTGTTGGCGCAGTGACGTATCTCAAACTGGATTCCCAAATCAGAGAGAGCCTTTATCACGTCGGTAAAAAGCTTAAACTGACTCAGGGTGTACTTTCTGTTGTCCTCCCCCGGCTCGTCGCTGACGGAAAAATGGGTAAAAATCCCCTCGGCGTAAAGCCCCTCCATTTTAACGGACTTCGCCACATCGGAAACGCCGTTTTCAAAGTGATTTCCGGCGCAGAGAAAACCAAGCCTGCCCATACCCGTATCAAGCTTAATATGGATTTTAAGGGTGCCGCCTGATTTTTTTTTTTTTTTTGAATACTCTGCCGCCTTGGCGTAGCAGGTGACCGTCTGGGTAATGTTGTTTTCAATAAGAATATCCGTGTACTGGCTGGGCGTGTGACCCAGAATCAAAACAGGCATTGATATGCCGTTCTGGCGAAGCTCCATCGCCTCGTCAAGACAGCTCACCGCCAGATAGTCCGCGCCAAGCTCGCAAAGCCGCCGTGATACGGAAACGGCGCCGTGACCGTAGGCGTCCGCCTTTACAACCCCAAGAAACTTAACCTTTTCAGGAAGGCTTTTCCGTATGGCGTTGTAGTTATGCTCAATATTTGAAAGGCTGATTTCAGCCCAGGTTCTCTTTTGAAGATCCATAACCTTTCCTCGATATATTAAAATTCAACCTCTTTAAAGGTCATTTCTATTTTCATTACGCCGTCCTCCCACACTTCCGCTCCTGTGGGCATACCGTCCTCCAGGGTAAAGGCGCCCCGAAGCTCGCCTCCGCCGGGAATGTCCATTGTCAAAATAACCTCGTCGCCGGACTGCTCAGCGCTTTTAAGATACCCCCGGGAAACCGTGGCTATGTAAAGAGGAACCGCGCCGGCAGGGGTGATTTCCAAAAGCTCCCCGGCAAAAACCTCCGCCCCGGACATAGACAGCGTAACGCCCTCTCCGTCAAAGCTTGCCGTAATCCCCGAAAGAGCCTCCGGCTCCAAAACAGTCACCGTGCCCTTCTGATAGCTCACGACAAAATTGTGTACGGCACCGCCGTAGTCCCACTTAATCTCAGCTACAAGCCTGCAATCCTCAATGGGTATGGCGTCCAGAATCGCCCTGCCCCTGTCCGTCGGCGAAACGCCGCAGGAACAAAGCACTAATACCGTTAAAAGCGCCCCGGATATAAGCCTTTTCATATTCTTCACCTCGGAATAATCTTCTGGCTTATCCTACGCTTTTTAAATTTAAAAAATACCTACTATATTATAATAGCTTTTTTTCCATTGTTCAAGTCACAATCGCTGCCATTTAATTAGTGCACTATGCACAAAAAATATTATATGTTTTTGTGCATAAGGTAAAGCCGCAAAGTTTTGGGGTACCCTTCTTGAAAAAATACAATTCTTTAGTAAAATTAGCTTATAGCATAAAAATGGAGGTAATATGAGAATGAATATAACGCTTAGGCAGGCGGCTGACAGGATTATAAACCAGTCGATAGAAGCTGTTAAGCCTGACGCTGCTGTAATCCGGGCTCTTTCCGACCGGCAGTTTCCCGGAAGGGTATTTTGCGTGGCGACAGGCAAGGCTGCCTGGCAGATGGCTAAAGCTGCCCGGGGAGTACTGGGCGACAAGATAACAAAGGGAATCGTAATAACAAAGTACGGTCATGTAAAGGGAGACATTCCGGGCTTTGAGCTTTACGAGGCGGGGCACCCGGTGCCCGATGAAAACTCCTTTTCCGCAACCGAAAAGGCGATGACCCTTGTAAAGGGTCTTAGGGAAACTGACACGGTGCTGTTTCTTCTCTCCGGCGGGGGAAGCGCCCTTTTTGAAAAACCGTTAATCCCCGGCGAGGAGCTTTCCGACCTTACCCGCCAGCTTCTTTCAAGCGGCGCCGATATTGTGGAGATGAACACGGTGAGAAAGCGTGTTTCCGCTGTAAAGGGCGGAAAATTCGCCACACTGTGCCAGCCCGCAAAGGTTTTTGCCATAGTTTTAAGCGATATACTGGGAGACCCTCTCGACATGATAGCTTCGGGACCTGTTACGGAGGATTCCTCCACCTGTGAGCAGGCGCTGGCGATCGTGAAAAAATACTCACTCCGGCTAAGCCCAAAGGCTATGGAGCTTATGAATGTGGAAACGCCCAAAAAGCTTTCAAACGTCACCTCCATTGTAACCGGAAGCGTCCGGGAGCTTACCCTTGCCGCGTCCAAGGCATGCATGGCGGAGGGCTTTACGCCCACTGTATTGTCGGATATGCTGTGCTGCCAGGCACGTGAAGCCGGCTCATTTATGGCAAGTATTCTCCAAAGCCACAAAGATACAAAGGTACCTCTGGCGTTTATCGCCGGCGGCGAAACGGTGGTGCGCCTTACAGGCTCCGGCAAGGGCGGACGGAATCAGGAACTGGCTCTTGGCGCGGCAGAGGGCATAAAGGGCATGAGCGCCTGCGTGTTTTCCGTGGGAAGCGACGGTACTGACGGTCCCACAGACGCCGCCGGCGGCTACGTGGACGGCGACTCCCTGTCCGAGCTTGCAGCAGCCGGTCTTACCCCCTACGAGGTTTTGGAAAATAACGACGCATACACCGCTTTGGGTAAAATCGGCGGTCTTATCTTTACCGGTCCCACGGGTACAAACGTAAACGACGTTTCCGTCGGTCTTATAGTCCCCGAAAGCGGAGAAAATTAAAAGCCTTTATAAAATATAGCCCTGCGCTGAGAAACAGCGCAGGACATTTTTATTTTTCCTCTTTTTTAAAGACAAAAAGCCGCTGACCCACGTAATTCAGCATTACGAAAAGACCCATTCCGAAAACCATGGCTCCGTTCTCCCGTATATTTTCGCCGAAGGAAGACAGAATTTTACCCATTATCGGCTTTGCCGCCCCGTAGGCGATAAGGTAGCAGAGGGAAATATTCAAAACAAACCTGGGAACTGTGGTTTTTGAGCTTTTCTTGCTTTTAAAGGTGAATTTTTTATTCAGCAGGTAGCTGACTACGCTGCCCACGATATAATTAAGCGCCGAGGACACCCAGTAGTTAAGGTGAAGCAGGTTGTAGGCGGAGAACATAACGGCGCTGCCCACAAGCGTATTCAAAACCCCCACCATAATAAACCGCCAGAAGGTGGAGTCCGGAAATTTACCTGTCATCTTTTTTCTCACCGCAGCTTTCAGCGATAATGTACCGGGGTCTGTCCTTGACCTCCTCATATATTTTGGCGATGTAGTAGCCGATTATCCCAAGGCTTATCATTATAATACTGCTGGAAAAAAGCTGAAGCAGTATAATTGTCGTAAAGCCCTCCAGCGCCTTTCCCATAAGCTTCTGGACAAGGGAAACAGCTCCCAGTATCAAAGCGGCCGTCAGCATTACTCCGCCAAGGGCGGTGACTATCTGCATGGGCGCCGCGGAAAAGGCGGAAATATTGGACAGCGCGTATTTCGCAAGACCCAGCGGCGACCATTTTGACTTTCCGCCGATACGCTCGGAAACATCAAACTCCACCGACGCCGTCTTAAATCCAATCCACTTTGACAAGGCGCGGAAAAAGGTGTTCCGCTCCCGCATATTTATTATAACCTCCACAGCCCGCCTGTCGAGAAGCTTGAAATCCGACGCCTGCTCCATATCAAAGCCCGTGGCGGCGCCGATAAGCTTGTAAAAACACCCGGCGCCAAGAGCGTGAAGCGCCCCCTCTTTGCCCCGGCTTCTCTTTTTCCCCTCAATTACCTCGCAGCCCTGCTGCCACAGCGAGTACATCTCGCAAAGCTTTTCGGGAGGGTGCTGCAAATCGCAGTCTATTACGGCGCAGCAGTCGCCCCGGGAGCGGGAAAGCCCTGCCATAATCGCGGCTTCCTTGCCGAAATTCCGGGAAAACCGTATGCCCCTGATATTTTCATATTTTGCGGAGGCGGTCTCTATCTTCTCCCAGGTATCGTCGCCAGAGCCGTCGTCCACAAAAAGCAGCTCATGGGGGATTTTGTCACCATTAAGCACTTCCTCCATAACAAAGGCTGTGCGCTCTATTATCTTCCCCTCGTTATACGCCGGGATTACAACGGTCAAAAGCCCCTGTCTCAATATGTCCCCCTCCTTTTTATCGGTACTGCGAGTATTCAGCGTACTTTACGTAGTCACTGACCTTTATTACAACGATTCTGTCCTCCACAAGCTCAATATATCCGTCATTGGGAAAATCCGGCAGGGAGGAAACGTCGTAAATTTCCATCATATCCTCATAAAACAGATGGGAGTAGGGCAGCGTCACCCCCATGTATTTCTGTATAAGCCCGTTGTAGCTCATCTGGTTGCAGCTTCCGCTGACCCAGAAGTTGCCCATCTGGGCGTAGCCGTTGGCGCAGGAGTAAATCTCCGAAACGGAAAAAAGACTATTTCTCGCCGGGACGCCTACAAAAAAGTATTCGTACTCCGGAGAGAGGAGCTCCTGCTCCTTTAAATCGTAAAGAATCTGGTTTGCCATTGTCTGGCAGGCGTTTCGCCCCTCGAACATTGCCTGCTGGTCGAAAAGCACCTGCATTGAGCTGCCGTATAAAACAGCCGCGAAAAAAACGGCGCATATCCCTTTAAGGTACCTTCTTCCCATAACCTTAAAAAGCAGCAGCATTGTAAGGGGCACCATAAGGGCAAGACCTGCCGTCATCTGAAGCTCCAGCTTGTCCCCGGCAATCAGCATGTAGGCGTTGCAGCCCACGGGAATAAACACAGCCGCCAGAACTGATAAAACGCCCCGGAGCTTTCCCAGTGAAAAAGCCCGAAGAGCCGCCCCCGCCGCCCCCACGGCAAGCAGTCCAAGCAGAACGTACATTCCTCCCACGTACTGAAGCCTGTTTATTTTAAGCATGCCCTCAATATAGTAGGCGGCAAAATATCGGTATGTTTTCAGTATATTTCCCGGCAGAGCCAGCACAATGCCAAAAGGCGAAAGTGTACCTATGCCGTTATAGTCGCTTAGACTTACCCCGACGATTTTAAGAAATATCCTTAGTATAACAAAATACATTATTCCACCGAAAATTGCCGTCAGGAGAATTTTAAGAAGGTTTTTCCACAGCGTCTTCATAAAAACCTCCCTGTTTTGCGAGAGGTATATAACATAAAACAGCGCCGCCACGGCAAAAACCCCAAGGTACGCCTGATAGCAGCCCAGTGAAAAGGCAAGGGACAAGCCCCCGGTTATGACGGCAAAAGCAGCGTTTTTCACCTTTACGGAAAGGTACAGCGCCAAAGCCGCCGCTAAGAACGCAAAGCCGTAGCCCATGGAGGTGTAGCGGTAGGACAATGTGTTGCTCACAGCCGTGGAGCACAGCATAAGTATCAGTGCGGCGGCGGAGAGGTATTTGTTCTCCGCTTTGAAAAGGTCCAGCAATAACACAAAGCCCAGTGAAAAAAGCGTCAGCGCCGCCAGGGACGCCACAGGCTCCGAGTGAAGCCCCATATTGAGCTTATCCACAAAATACAGCGCCCACCTGCCGCTTGTCAGCTCCGCCGCTCCGGCATGGCGGTAATTTTGCTGCCACAGCCCGTCGTAGGTGTTTGTAAGCTGCTGGCTCATCATCATAAAATACAGTACTGCCGAAAAAGCCATGGCGCAGACAAACGCGAAACGGTACCTTTCAAAAATGCCGAGACCCCATAACCTTAAATCGGATAAAAGTCCCGCGCTTTTTCCTCTTCCGTGTCTGTTCATAAAGGTAATGCTTCCCCTTTCAGTTAAAGCCCGGTTTTCCCGTGGCAATACTGGATTTATTATACATCCAAATCGTGAAAAATCAAGCTTACCGGGGAGCTTTCCCCGTCTTTTCCACCATTGAAAAGTAAAAGGCACGGCAGAAAACTCTGCCGTGCCCGAATAATTTTAAGACTATATAACTCTCTTTGCTCCAAACCACGCCTTGGTGTAGTAGGCGCTGCTCAAATCGGAAATGATAACGCCGGTGGTGGAGGTGGAAGCGTGAACAAACTGACCGTCCCCTATGTAAATTCCCACGTGGGTCACGCTGCTTCCGTTAGAGGAGAAGAACACCAGATCGCCCTGCTGGAGGGAATCCTTTGAAACGGAGGAGCCGTTATTTTTGTACTGCTGGCTCGCCGTTCTGGAAAGGTCGTAGCCGAACTGACCGTAAACGTAATATGTAAGACCGGAGCAGTCAAAGCCGTCCTTGGGGCTTTCCGCACCGTAAACGTAGTTGTAGCCCAGATACTGAAGGGCGTAATTTGCAATCTGCTGACCGAGGCTTGTATTCTCGCTGGAAGCCATGTTCTCAGTTCTTGAGTAGCTCTCGCTGGAGGGCGCGCCGGTGACCTCCATAAGGTCGGAACGGATATATCCCGTCTTGCCGTCGTAGATGACCTTGAACCAGCCGTTATTTATGCCGATAACCTCAACCTCAACGTCAATATCAACCTTGCAAAGAATTTCGCTTTCGGTGGTGGGCTTTGCCCTCATATGTACGTCGGTAGCCGTAAGAGTACCGGTAGCGTTAAAGTTCTCAGCCAGAAGAACGTCCTCAAGATAGGTGGCGTCAACGTATCCCTCAGTACCCTGATAGTTCACGTGATACCATGAACCATCGCCGGTGTCAACCACAACAAGCCTTGTGCCGTTTGCAATGGCAGTAATGGGCTCATAATCGGTAGAAGGACCGGAGCGGATATTCAGGGATGTAGCGCTGACAGTGGCCGCGCCGTAGCAAAGTTCCGCCGCCGCGGCGGTTAATGTGAGCGCTGCCCCAAGAGCGGCAGTCGCCGTAACTGTTACAAGTAGCTTTTTTAATCGATTCATTTGAATTTCCTCAACAAGTGTAAATTATATCTGACCGGCAAGAGCTCTCTTGAGCCAGATACCGGCAATGTCCATGGCCTCGTAAAGACCCCCTCTTGTGGTACGCTTAATTATCCTGTCCCTGTGCTTTATGTTGGGATCCGTAAGCTGAAGGGATACCTCCACCTTGCTTGCCACGTCCATATCGGAAACTTTCTTCGTATCCTCAATCTGAAGCTTTACGATGTAATCCTTGCCGGGATCGCCGTAGTACAGCACGTTTCCCTTTCTGTAAAGGGGCACGGATTTATACATCAGCTGCTTTTCCTCCATTATGCCTGACCTTTCTGCTGCCCAAAGCCCGAATGTCTGTCTGCGCCGGGCAGCTCTCCCCAGACAGCCAATGTGGAGCGGTTTAAGTCTCTTTCGCTCTTTCTTTTTTAAAAGCGTAACCAAATTGTAACACATTGTTTCCTGTTTGTCAACATTAAATTTACATTGCGGCTTCCTTTTTATTCCACATAATTTTCAAACATTTTTCCGGCTTTTTCCCTCTATTTCTCCATTTTTCCGCACTTTTACCAAGATTTCGCCAGGCTTCCCCTTTTCCTGTCCCCCGCTCCCCCGCTGCTGTGCCAACATTTTCCTCTTACAGCTTTCTAATATTTTTTGTTACCATTTTGTAACCATTTAAGCAGTAAAAAAGCCCTCCGACCGGCTGATCGGAGGGCAGTTTTGGGCTGTTATTTTTCCAGATAAGCCTTCACCATTTCCTGAAGGAGCTCGTATCTGTCCACTCTGCATATAAGGGCCCGGGCATTATTGTAATTTGTAATGTAACTTGGGTCCTCAGACAGGATATATCCCACAATCTGGTTTATGGGGTCGTACCCCTTGAGCTTCAGGGATTCGTAAACAGAATCCATAATATCCTTGGTTCCCAGCCTTCTGTCCACAGCTTCAAATTTCCTTGTAAAGTCAAGCATTGAGTAATCATTGGAATCCATGTCCGTTCCCCTCCTTTTCGGGCAATATAAACTGATTACATTTTAGTACATTTTTCCCGTTCTGTAAAGGGCAAAAATAAGAAGCGGGGCAATATTTTTATTATTGACCGGTTCATTTCCCCTTTTCCTCACCCACGGGAAAGGCCATGTAATTTCTGCCTTTAAGAAGCTCCGTCTTTCCTCTGCGGAAGGCTTCCTCCAGGGGGAAAACCCCTCCCGGCTGCCATGGTATGGCAAGGTACAGCTCGCCGTTTCTCCTGCACACAAGCGCGTCACGAAGCTCCGGTATGCGTCCCTCGCCTTTCAGATATTTTTCCGGGTGAGGCTCACTTTTCCACTGCCAGCTCTCTGCGTCATTTTTTTCATCACTTTTTTTGCCATTGTCCGCAGCTCTTTCCCCATTTTCCACCGTATTATCCACAATCGGGCGAAGAATATACTCTCCGTCCCTGAAATTTTCCGCCAATTTTCGTGAAATTGACCGTCTAAGCTCCATATTTTCCCCCCGAGGCGCCGGTATCCCCAGATTAAGCTCCCTGCCGCCAGCGGATACAAGCAGCCGAAGGGGCGGCAAGACGCCGCCGTAATTATAGTAAAAGCAGATGTACAGCCCCTGCTCGCTTACTGTCACCGTACCGGCGTCCTTCCCGTTCCAGCTTACTGCCCTGACCATTTTCTGACTCCCCCTTTTTTATAACTTTATGTGCGCCCTTTCCTTTTATTCATAACTTGTACAATGTATTTAAGTATATTCCCCTTATCAGAAATAAATATGGAGCTAGATTCAATACAGGAGAATCTCCCGAGCAGCTATAAAGTTGTGCAACATGACTGAAGCTGGAAAGAAGAAGGATGAATCGCTGCCCGGTCGGGTTCCGGAGCCCGGCTTGGCCGAGTGTAAACCACTCTATCAAACCCTGAGAGAGGTGATAAAGATTGTATAAACCCTACGGCATCATACCGCCAATAATCACTCCGTTTGACAGTCAGGGCAGGGTTGACTGTGAAAGCCTTGTTAAGATGAGCCATTTTCTGGTGGAAAACGGTGTGCATGGTCTCTTCCCCTTCGGAACCACCGGTGAATTTTACGCCGTAAGCGATGAAGAGTATGTAGAGGCACTTAAAGCCGTGCGTGACTCTGTAAAGGGCAAGGTTGACCGCTATGGCAACCCCATTCAGCTTCTTGCCGGCTGCAGCGGGATAACAACCCGTGAGGTTGTTCACCTCACCCAGCTGGTTGAGAGGGTCGGCGGCTATGACGCTATAAGCGTTCTGACCCCCATGTTTATCGGTCAGACCCAGGCTGAGCTGTATACCCACTACAAGACTGTTGCCGAAAATACGTCACTGCCGGTTATTCTTTACAACAACAAGCCAAAGACGAACATAAACATTGACCCGGCTACGGTGTCACGGCTTGCCCATGATATAAAGAACATAATCGGAATCAAGGACTCCACCGGTGACATGACAAACTGCGCCGAGTACATAAGGCTCACCCGTGATTCGGGTGACAGCTTCAGTGTAATGATGGGCAGAGATACCATTATATATGCGGGACTGCGTTATCATGGTGGCGTCCTGCTTTATTCTTTCAGGCGCTCTCCAGAAAACTTCCCTCGTGGCAAACTTCCGTCGCTGGATGCTTGCCCATGCGACAAACGGCACGATCGTTGTCGCCATGTACCTGCTACGTAATGGTTCAGTTTGTGGCTCCTACGGCACTTGTCTCCATGCTTCTGCCCTTTATGAACGCTCTTGACAAGGATTCCAAGGTTCAGCCCTCTCACCTTCTGTTCCCGGGCGTTGTTACCGCTCACGCGGCACAGTCCTCTCTGCCTCTCGGAAATGCCCTTACAGGCTTCGTTATGACTAACGCCATTCTTGAGGCAAACGGCTGGACCGGACCCATGACCGGACCTATGACCGGACCTTTCAGCACAATTATTATTGCTCTCCCCGCCGGTATTGCTGTTTATCTTTACTACGTGTTTATCGGCTGGAAGCTCTATCCTGCCCGTGGCTATGACACCTCCGCAATTAAGGAGTACAAGGATAAGGAATCTACCCTTTCCAAGGGCAAGGAAAACTTTATTTACATCGTATTCGTCACCACTATGGTGTGCATAGTTGTAAAGAGCCTCTGGGACGGTTTCCCGGTTGATCTTTACATGATAGCAATTATTGCCGACATTCTCCTCTGCCTGACCAAGGTTATGAGCCCCATCGATGTCCGCAATTCCATGAATACCGATACACTGTTCATGCTGGTCGGAGTTCTGCCTCTTGCAACCGCACCACTGTGGGACTTGGCTACGACGCCAGAGCATTCGCTATCGGCTGCTCCCTTATGGCTACCGCAGCAATGCTGACTCCTATGGGCTCACCTTCACTGTCCATCGCCTTCGGCGCCGGCGGATACACTCAGAAGGAGCTTTTAAAGGCAAATATCCCTGCCTTTATTATACACACGATCCTTCTTTACGTAATGCTTCTGCTTGTGTATTAATTCCTTCTCTTCTTCCCCTGACCCTGTAAATTCCCGGTCAGGGGAAGGATTTACCTAAACGAAAGGAGAATTATTTCCATGTCAATGAAAACAACAATCGGTATCCGTACCGCTACAACTGATGACTAGCTGTCCTTCATTCGTGAAATGGGTATTGAGTGGGTAGAGCTCAACGCAAAGGAGGAGGAGTGCGAGCCTGAAAATCTTAAGAAAATCAAGGAGCGCCTTGAGGGCTTCGGTCTTTCCATTGCTCTTGTTTCAGTAAATTCCCTTCAGAAAAATGATATTATCGACCTTAACCTTACAGAGAAAAACGGAAAGCCCGTTTCCAGAGACACTGAGATTGCAAGATTCAACCAGTTTGTAAGAAACGTCTCAACAATCGGCGTAAAGGTTGTATCCGTAGCCTGGCAGCGCAGCGGTCACAGAGCCGGTCAGTTTACAAGAGGCGGCGTTTCCGCCTATGCCGATATGGCTGAGATTGAAAAGATGCCCAACGATTATCCGAGAGAGTATTCCGAGGAGGAAATCTGGGAGAATTTTGAGTATTTCCTCAAGGAAATCACCCCCACCTGCGTGGAGTGCGGCGTGAGAATCGCCCTTCACCCCAACGATCCTCCGGTACCGTCCCTCTGCGGTGTAGGCAGCCTTATCTGGAATATGGACGGCTACCGCAAGGCCATCGCCATGGATCCTGCCGGCGTTGTTGGCGTTAAGCTCTGCGTTGGCTGCTGGCTTGAGGGCGGCAAGCAGTTCGGAGATATTTTAAGCGACATTAAGGAGCTTCAGGAGCAGAACAGAATCGTTTCCGTTCACTTCCGCAACGTAAGCTCCACTATCCCCTACTTTGAGGAGACTCTGTCCGAGGACGGCTACGCCAATATGTACGAGATTATGAAGCAGTTCATAGTCACCGGCTATGACGGACCTATCTCCGTTGACCACGCCTTTAAGGGCTACCCTTCCGTCGGCGGCATGATCGGCGCTTTCGCCTATCCTACCGGTCACATGAAGGGCATGATGCAGGCCATCGAGATTTCCCTCGGAAAGCGTGACCACTGATAATTCCTATCGGAACGCACTGATACTGCCTTCTGTTTTCCTTTATTTACGATTGCGACTTGTGGCAAAAACGGCGAGTAACTCGCCGTTTTTGCTATATACGCCCATATGAACTTTTCCATGTTTTTGCCCTTTATATCACGTTTATTTATATAAAATGTATAAATACGAAGAGACAAAGGGAAAGTTTTGTATTATAATAAAAGTGTACATTACGTTTCGCGTACTTTAAATTACGGAAAATGCCCCAATCCGGAGGTACCGGATATGTTTGCGGCAGAAGAAAAATCACCCGGACAGAGGTTTTTTCTCTAAAGCCATGTGGGACGTAGATCAAAGAGGAGGACTGAAATGAGAAAAACAATTAATCCGGGAAAAAGTCGGAGAACCATTAATATGCATGACGAGATTGTTTTCTCCCATGTGAAGGATTTAAAGGGCAACCCTCTGGACCTTACCATGTCAGTAATGGTACAGAACGGCAACGCAGAAATGCGTCTTGCCACCGGTCGTGACGACGAAACCGATCTTGAGCCAAAGCCCCTTATAGTATGGATAAACGGCGGCGGCTGGCGCGGCGTTCCCCATAACCTTATGGCGGCCGAGCTTACTTACCTTGCGGACAACGGATACGTCGTCGCCTGCATTTATTACAGAAGTTTCAACGAGGGACACTATCCTGACCAGCTTATCGACTGCAAAACTGCCGTAAGATTTTTGCGCGCCAACGCTGAAACATACAATATTGACCCGAAGCGAGTGGGTGTTATGGGCAGAAGCGCCGGAGGACACCTGTCTTCCCTCATGGCGATGAACCTGCCGGGCTACGATACAGAGGAGTGGGGCGATATGCCAAGCACCGTCTCCGCCTGCGTCGATCTTTTCGGTCCTACGGACCTTCAGGCTGCCTATGACAGAAGCGTCGCCTCCATTCCAAACCAGAGAGCCCAGCGCATTGAGGACATTGTAGAGGCAAAGCTTCTCGGCGGCGACATGGCTACCCTTCGTGACAGGTGCTACGACGCCAGCCCCATTAACCATATTAACGATAAAATGTGCCCCATGCTTATTATGCATGGCGATCAGGACGCCGTCGTACCCTACTCCATGAGTGAAAATTTCTACAATAAAATTGTGGAAATGGGCTACGGCGACAGGGTGGACTTTATTACCGTCGAAAACGGCGGTCATGGCACCCGGGAGTTCTTCCAGCAGCAGACCAGGGACGAAATTCTGTCATTCTTCGACAGAACCCTTAAGGTCATAAAGTAACTTCACTTTTTTCCGGCAATAACGCCCTCAATATTGAGGGCGTTATTGCTTTTTTGTTGCATTTTTAACAAATTTAGCCCATTGTTTGTTAATAAACATAGTCAAACTGTTGAAAATCATTAATATGTTCGATATAATAAGACCATGAAAAAACTTAAAGGAGGAAGTGCCCATGGCAGAGGAAAAGAACCGTTCATACAGGAAGATAGACTCAATGGTATCGGGCAGGAAAAAGGCATGGCGGGAGGCGGAGAATCCGGTCAGGTTCGCCTATGAAAAGCTTCTCCGTGAGCGTGACGAGACGGGCAGGGTTTACGAGGCTAACCCCTTTGTGGAGGTTTACGATTTACGTCACAATCTGTTCGGCATATATAACGAGAGCCTTGACGGCTACGGAGACAGCTGGGTATTTGTAATAAAGGGCAGCCGTCGAGGGCTGGTTATTGATACCGGCTATGGTCTGGGAAGCCTGAAAGGGGTAATAAGGGAACTTCTTGGCTCGCTGCCCTACGATGTGGCGGTAACTCACAGCCATAACGACCACGCTTTGGGAAATTACCAGTTTCAGAATGTGTACTGCCATGAGTTTGAGGTCC
>CALWYM010000088.1 GCA_944385775.1 uncultured Oscillospiraceae bacterium
CAATCACCCAAAGGTCCATATTTATTCCTCCGGAGGAACTTCAAGAGTAAGCCTGCCAAGCTTCCCTACCCGAAATTCATCAAGGAGCACATTACTCATTCTCTCAAGGTCAAGCTCACCGCCGGAAATAAGAAATCCCCTTTTTCTGGCAGCCCGGCTGAGCAACTCAAAACCGTCCTCACTGTCAAGAGAAATTTTATACCTTGCCTCAACTGCGTTCGGATATAGCTGTACCAAAGTTTTTATAAGGTGCGCGCCGAGAGTCTCCGTATCAAGAATTTCATCCCTTACAGCGCCTGTGAAGGCAAGATGCTCCCCTACCAGCTTGTCCTCAAACTTCGGCCACAAAAGCCCCGGGGTGTCCATCATTTCAATTCCGCTTCCCAGATTAATCCACTGTTTGCCTCTCGTAACTCCCGGTCTGTCTGACGCTTCCGCCGCCCTTCTTTTTGCAACACGGTTAATAAAAGAGCTTTTTCCCACATTTGGTATTCCTAAAATCATTACACGGAGAAGTCTGCCTGTTTGACCCCTGTCGCTGTAATATTTTATCTTATCCTTTAATATGCCGCGAATTGTATTTTGAAAAGAAGATGTGCCTTTACCGGATTTCGCGTCAGTTTCCATTACGTAAAAACCTGCCGATTTAAAATACTCCCTCCATTTTGCCGTTACCGTCGGGTCTGCCTGGTCTACTCTGTTCATTATAATAAGTCTAGGCTTATCACCCACAAGCTGGGGGACTTCCGGGTTTCTACTGGAATAGGGGATTCTGGCGTCTATTACCTCGCAAACAGCATCGCAAAGCCTGCTGTTTTCCGTTATCATACGGCGCGCCTTGACCATATGACCAGGAAACCATTGTATATTAAGCTGTTCATTCATAGATCTTCACCTTAGCTCAGTATGGGCTTCCAATTCTTGAGAAATCGCGTCCCAGGGAAATCCCATAGTCTGTATAATCTTCACCCGGAATAAGTATAAAATATACCTTTCCGACAATACATCTTTCGTCCACCATACCTATGCTGCTGTCTCTGCTGTCACGAGAAGCATTTCTGTTATCTCCCAGCAGAAAAACACAGCCCTCCGGCACGGTAACTTCTCCCGAAAAATCTTCCGGAAGATTTGTGAGCGTATTTGTATATGGCTCATCAAGGGGCACTCCGTCCACATATACTATCCCAGCGTTAAAATCTATATAAACCCGCTGCCCCTCGGTGGCGATAATTCTTTTCACAAGAGCCGAAGGACCATATGAATCTGTCTGCAAAACAACAATGTCCCCCGCCTCAGGTTCATAAAAGAGATTTGACGCAAGCACCAGGTCATCATTATGCAGTGTACCGTACATCGAGCTTCCGTCGACCTTAACAACTCTGGCGACAAATATAAAAATAATAATGCCCGCAACAATAGCCGTAATGAAGCACTGAAGCCAGTCATACATATCCATGCCGTTCTGCTTTTTGCTGTCGCCTTTTAACTGCCCTTTTTTGTCTTCTCCTGTTTGCCCGTCTTTTTCCTCAAACTCTTTTTCCATATCTTCCATAATCGCCGCCTTCATGGTTAAAACGCTGAAACATATATTTTACAACATACAATTAAGAAAAAGAAGGGGCCGGAGCCCCTTCTCTCATATTCTTTCTTTAACTTTTGCCTTCTTACCAACTCTGTCACGGAGATAGTAGAGCTTAGCCCTTCTGACCTTACCACGTCTCACAGTGTCGATAGAAACAATCGTTGGGGAATGAATCGGGAAAACCTTCTCGCAGCCAACGCCATAGGAAACACGACGGACAGTGATGGTCTCATTAATACCACCATGCTTCTTTGCAATAAGAGTTCCCTCGAAAGCCTGGGTTCTCTCACGGTTACCTTCCTTAACACGAACTGTAACCTTAACGGTATCTCCAACATGGAGCTCCGGAACCTCAGTCTTCATATACTGCTGAGTTACTGAATCAACTAAATTCATAATGTGCTTATCCTCCCTTCTGTACAGACGTTCTTGCATCTCAATGGAATGCAGAGGACCGTCCCAATTGGCGGAAAACCCCGCCTAAGCTGTGACATTGTACCACAGTTTTTTTAAATTTGCAAGGGATTTTTTTATTTTTGGTAAAAGAAAAATCAGGCTCCGCTTGTAACAGCCTCAAGAATATTGTAAAGGCTCTCGTCCAGTCCCTTTTTCATTTTAAGTCCCTCAACTATATCAATATCGGTGTAAACATTACCGTCATAGCAGATAATCCTGTTTGTCCCGCCCTCGGCCAGGACCTTAACGGCTGAATATCCCATCATTGAAGCCACAACTCTGTCTCTTGCCAGAGGAGAGCCGCCCCGCTGCACGTGACCAAGTATTGTAACTCTTGTATCAATTCCAGTCTCCTCGCTGACGACCTTGGCAACATCGTTTGCCGAAGCTGCGCCCTCAGCAACAATTATGGTAAAGTTGGTACGGTTTCTGTTTCTGCCCTCTCTTATTGGGTTTATAACATCACGCTCATAATCAAGCTCCTTTTCGGGAACAAGAATAGCCGTTGCGCCCACAGCAACGCCTACATAAAGAGCAAGATGTCCTGTCTTATGACCCATTACCTCAACTATGGAACAGCGCTCATGGGAACGCATGGTATCGCGAAGCTTATCTATGGACTCAATCGCCGTATTGCAGGCTGTGTCATAACCGATAGTGTATCCGGTGCAGGCAATGTCGTTATCTATCGTTCCAGGGATTCCTACAACGCTTACACCATATCCGCTAAGGTCGAGAAGTCCCCTGAAGGTACCGTCACCACCAATGGCAATGAGACCGTCAATTCCACGGAAACGACAGTTATCAGCAGCCCTCTTAAGTCCCTCTTCAGTTGTAAATTCAGGGCTTCTGGCAGTGTAGAGCATAGTTCCGCCATAACTTGTAATTCCGCTTACGTCCTGCGCAGTAAGGGGCTTCATGTCTCCGCGAATAAGACCGTTATAACCACGGTAAATACCGAGACATTCAATCCCATAAAAGTCACAGGTACGGGCAACGGCACGTATTGCAGCATTCATTCCAGGAGCGTCTCCGCCCGAGGTCAATACTCCAATTCTCCGGACCTTACTTTCCATAAATTCTTCCTCCTTTGTGTTGTAACAAATAAAATACGATTACAAACTTATGTACACTCTCCTTCTGTACACTATCTCCACAAGCCGATTTATATCTTATTATATCTTATAACGAAAGTACCCTCTTTAGCAATTGTCTATTTTGATAATTTTTTATCTATTTCTCGTATAGAGTTTGTAGTACTTGTTTTAAAATTCACATTCCTGGTAATTAAAATACCGCAAATAATCAGTGTTGGATTGGTATAATACAGTAATAAAATTACCCCGATTACATCAATTACGGCAGTGAATACCACATTTAAAGCCCAAAACGTCTTTTCCGCTAAGGTTTCTTCCACTGCAAGAGATAGAACAGCCTTTAATATTCTTCCGCCGTCCGTTACTGAAACAGGCACGAGGTTAACTATTGCGTAGAAAAGGTTAAAGCCTGAAAATAACTCACTGTCAAAATATTTGAAGTCTGGCGCAGCAGCGACCATAATTGCAACGCACATATTTGTCAATGGACCTGCGGCTCCGATTACAATATCATTTACGTAGGACATGGAGCCACCATAGTATATCTCTGCGCCAAAGAAGGTAAAATTTATTTTTCTGATTTTGCCTCCGGAAAGCCACACGGCAACTATATGTCCCAGCTCATGGATTGTAACGGAAGCAATGGCATAAGCGGACAATTTATACCCTAATACAATAAAAAGCCATAATATTATAAGGAAAAAGCCAAAAGAAGCTTTAATCTTCATTTTTTAGATAATAGGAAGGGTCAACATAGTTATCCCCAATCATCAGCTCAAAATGCAAAATGTCCCCACTTGTCTGTCCTATTTCCTGACCCAGCAGGACCTGATCTCCCGATCTGACCTTTATATTGCTCAGGTTGGAATACAGCGTTTTTGCACCGTCGTGTATAACAATCACATATTCTCCGTAAACCGCACTGCTTCCCACCGCATATACCTTTCCGTCAGCAAAAGCATTTACCGGCTCCTCAGTCGGCGTCTTTATGTCGGTACCGTAATTGAATTTTAGTGTCATATCCTCATCCATGTAATAGCCAAAAGGAACTATTACCGCGCCAGAAACTGGTGGTGCATATTTAATTTGCAGCTCCACATATTCCTCTGTTGTGCCCTCGGGAGCAGGAGGATTGTCACCTTGCTGCAAGTCATCTTCCGCCTCGTAGGACAGCTCTTCGGAAAATGTCTCAATCGGCTCATCTTCCGTCATAAACGCATATGTAAACGCTTTCCTTACAGCACTTCCAAAGTTCTCCTCTCCGCTGACAGCTCTTCCCATAGCCCGTACAGCCTCCTCATACTGGACATTTCCCCCAAGTGTTTTGCCCAGTTTCTGAAAAAAGTCCTTCGATTGTTCCGGAAAACCGAAACGTACTAAAAGAGCCAAAAAAATTATCCATATAGCTGCTCCAAACTTAAGCTGCCCGCCGTATGTCCCCTTGCGAGCCTTTCTTTTGCTCTTGCCTTCATACACCATATTTCCACCCTCTCCTGTCCTTTTATTAAATATCTATCACTGCTTGTCACAATTTATTACATAAAAATTTACTTGTAATGGATGGCTGATTTAAATATAATTATGCTATTATCAAAAGAAAGAGTGACTGTTAGATGTGTATAATGATAGTCGATGATGATATTTATATTGGCGACATGGTTCAAAAAGCATTGGAAGCCGAAGGCTACAACATTTTAAGGGCTTACTCCGGTACAGAAGCTGTTTTGCTCTTGAAAAACAGCGATCCGGATTTGATTCTACTTGACCTTATGCTGCCGGGACTTTCGGGTGAGCAGGTTCTTGAGAGCATTAAGGGTATTCCCGTCATAGTAGTCAGCGCAAAGGTGGATGTGGACGACAAGGTTAACCTTCTTTTATCCGGCGCTGCGGATTATATCACAAAGCCCTTTGAGCTCAAGGAGCTTTCCGCAAGGATAAAGGTTGCTCTGAGACGGGCAAACTCCCCGGCAGAAAGGGAGCTTATTTCCTGCGGTGACATTATGGTTGACACCGTTTCACATCTCGTATATGTCAATAATGAGCTTTTAAAGCTTACGAGAACGGAATATGCAATTTTAAAGCTGCTTATAATTAATTCCGGTATGGTTTTAAGCAAATCGGCAATTCTGGACAGAATTGCCGATGACACCCCCGACTGCTCTGAATCCTCTCTGAAGCAGCATATATCAAACCTCAGGAAAAAGCTGCGTGATGCCACGGGACAGGAACACATTGAATCTGTCTGGGGAATAGGCTTTAAATTTAATCCCTAAATCTTGACGATTTATTTACTTCTTTCTTTACCAGTATCTTTACACGCCGGTTTTATAATCTCCCCATAAAAGAAAGGAGATATATTATGGAATATGTTTTAGAAACCTTTGGGTTGAGCAAAAGCTACGGCAGGACTAAAGTTTTGCAAAATATTAATATGCACATTCCAAAGGGCTCCATATATGGCTTTATAGGGAGAAACGGTGCGGGAAAAACATCCCTTATGAGGGTAATTTCCGGACTGCAGTTGCCTACAATGGGCGAGTACAGTCTTTATGGCGTTAAGCATACGAACCCTAACATTAGAAAATAAGAAAACGCATTGGTGCTGTGGTAGAAACGCCATCTCTCTACACCGACATGACGGCAAAAGATAATCTTATCTGCCAGTATGAGCTTCTCGGTATGCCTGATCTTGATGGTATTGATGAGCTTTTGGACCTTGTGAAGCTTTCCGGCACCGGAAAAAAGAGGGTTAAAAACTTTTCCCTCGGTATGCGTCAGCGGCTTGGTATTGCAGTTGCCCTTTGCGGAAATCCCGATTTTCTCATTCTGGACGAACCTGTAAACGGTCTTGACCCGGAGGGCATTGTGGAAATTCGTGAGCTGATATTGAAATTAAACCGTGAGCGTGATATGACCGTGCTTGTATCGAGCCATATTCTTGATGAGCTCAGCAGGCTTGCCACCCACTACGGATTTATTGAAAAAGGCTCATTGATAAAAGAAATAAGCAGCAAGGAGCTGGAAAACCGATTCAGAAAATACACACGTATTGCGGTATCAAATATACAGGCTCTCTGCCCTGTCCTTGATAATATGGGCGCACAGTACACCGTCTCATCTGAAAACACTGCAGATATTTACGATAAAATCGATATAACCTCTCTGGCGCTGTCTCTTAGTAAAGCCGGCTGTAATATACTTTCCATTACAGAGCAGGAGGAAAGTCTTGAGAGCTACTATATAAATCTTGTGGGAGGTGAGGGAAATGAGTAACCTTCTTCGCTGCGACCTTCTACGCGTAATAAAGGGGCGGCTTCACTTTGTTTTCCCCATCGCCGCCGCGTTTTCGGTCTTCATAGTATGCATTAATTATATTCCATCAGGTGCAGATTATCTTACCTTTGAGAGTGTTTTCTTCATTACCACACCTCTTATGCCTTTTCTGGCTGCGGCATTTATAAGCCTTTTTGTGGGACAGGACTACTCAGACGGCACTATAAGAAACAAACTTATTATAGGTCATAGCAGGGTGTCTCTGTACTTTACTAATCTGATTTCAGTAACCACAGTTATGGCAATTATCTATTTCATTCATACAGTGGTAACTTATATCGGAGCACATTTGGTATATAAATATCCAATTTCCGACAGTATTATGTTTGCAAAAATAGCTTCCATCAACTTTTTGGCTATTCTTTCAATCTGTGCTCTTTTTGTGGCTGTTTCCATCAATTTCAGTAACAAAACCCTTTGCGTCATTATTATGTTCGCATTTGTCATGGGTATAACCATTATGCACTCCTATGTAAGATCAGCTCTCTTTGAACCTGAGATGATAAGCGACTATGTAGTTACTGCAGACGGGATTACTCAGTCCCCGGAATATCCTAATCCCCTGTATATTGCCCCAGGACTGAAGCGTCAAATTTTTGAGTTTATACAAACTTTGCCTATGGCTCAGCTTGCAGACTCAAGCAACGGTGAGTTCACGCCCAAAGTAACCCATGTTTTAATGAACACAGTGATTTTGGCGCTTTCATCGTTTGGTGGCTGCGTTCTGTTTAGAAAAAAGATATTAAATGAGGTGAATTTTCTTGATATTACGGATTTTTTGCGGAGCACTGCTTATTCTTTGCGTATATCTACTTGTAAAGCTGCTTCTCATCCGCAAAAGTATCCGCAATATCGGTGAGGATTTTTCTCTACGACTTACCCAGGACACAAACACGCCTATAACTACATTCTCCGGAGATAAAGCTGTTAAGGAACTTGCCTCCGTGCTGAACTCGCAGTTATCCGTTCTCCGCCGCCAGCGTAAAAAGTACCTCGACGGCGACAGGGAGCTAACAGAGGCTGTTACAAATGTTTCCCACGATTTGCGAACACCGCTTACGGTAATCAGTGGATACCTTGAAATGATGGAGGATAAGGAAAAGGACGCTGAGCTTTCGGGATACCTAGACCATATCAAAAACCGGGTGAAGGCTATGAATCGGCTGACAGAGGAGCTTTTTCGGTACACGGTAATTCACCAGCAGCAGGAGCTTAAGCTGGAAACGGTGGAGCTTCGGCAGCTTCTGTCGGAAACAGCGCTGTCCTATTACAGCGTATTTTCGGAGAAAGGTATTTCACCAAAGGTGAATATACCCGATTTCCCTGTTTATGTTGTTGGAAACAAAAACGCTATTGTGCGCATAATTGAAAACATCCTTTCTAATGTGGCAAAGTACAGCGACGGCGACCTTAAAATTGAGCTGAAAAGTGATGGCGAAGCTACCTTTTCAAACTCTGCCAAGGCTCTTAACGAGGTTATTACAGAAAAACTGTTTAATCGTTTTTTTACCGTAGAAACTGCCCGCTCCTCAACAGGTCTTGGGCTCAGTATAGCAAAAACATTAAGTGAGAGAATGAACGGCTTTCTTACAGCGGAGTACAGTGACGGAAGACTTACCATAAGGCTAAAGCTTCAAACTCCGCCAGAAAACGAAAAGACCGAAGGGTAAAATTCCCTTTGGTCTTTTTAGTAATAAAAAATTGCCGCAAGCAAATGCTGCTTGCGGCGACGTGGTCGGAGTGTCGGGATTTGAACCCGAGGCCTCTTGGTCCCGAACCAAGCGCGATACCAAACTTCGCCACACCCCGATTAAGTTTGCTTAGCTATTATAGCATTTTATTTATAAATGTCAATAGTTTTCCGTGTCTTTTCGCTGTTTCTAAATAGAATAACTAAAAAACTGGACATTATTTACTGACTATGATATACTTTATACAAATTAATATAAAGGAGTGTGTCATATGTGGAACAGCTTTAACGTAAAAGATTATTCTGGCATGATTGCTGAAACCGTCCGCATTCCAGGTCACGACGGAATGTATATCACAGCCTATTACTCAAGACCCCTTGGTGAAGGTCCGTTCCCCTCTCTGGTACTTATACCACATATGCCCGGTTGGGATGAGTATTGCCGTGAGGCTTCACGTCGATTTACAGAACACGGATACAGTGTTCTCTGCCCAAACATATATGAGGACTACGGTGAAGGCACCCCCGTAGAGGTTTCGGGAAGAATGCGTGAGCAGGGAGTTGTCAAAGACCAATCTGTCATGGAGGACTGCGCCGGCGCTCTCAGCTTCCTCCGCAACCAGGTAAACTCAAATGATAAGGTTGGCGTAATCGGAATGTGCTCCGGCGGTCGTCATACTTTCCTTGCTGCCTGCACCATTGACGGTTTTGACGCAGCTGTGGACTGCTGGGGCGGCGGAGTTGTTGCAGCCCCTGAAGATGCAACTCCTGCAAAGCCGGTAGCTCCTATTGAGTATGCTGAAAAGCTCTCTTGTCCTCTCATAGGTATTTTTGGAAATGAGGACTTCAGTCCAACTAAGGAAGAGGTTAATATTCTGGAGGAAACCCTCAAAAAACTTGGTAAGGATTACGAATTTTATCGCTATGACGGTGCCGGTCACGGAATCTGGTATTACGACAAGCCAATGTACCGGCAGGAACAGGCTATGGATTCCTTCGGAAAAGTTCTGGCTTTCCTTGATAAACACCTGAAATGACCTTAGAGCCCTTTGTTATTATCGCAAAACCTGTAGGCTCACGGTGCAATATGCGCTGCTCCTACTGCTACTACCTGCCAAAGGGTCAGTTTTCCACCCACGAAAAGCAAACGCGCATGAGCTATG
>CALWYM010000089.1 GCA_944385775.1 uncultured Oscillospiraceae bacterium
CTAAAATTGAAGCCACGACCTCTGCCGTATTTTCATAAAGCTTTTCTTTTTCCACTGTCCTTCCTCCCTATTTTTTCTTTTTATCTTAAAATATGGATAACTCCCAAGCTGACTGCCATCATAATAAGCCCTGCTGTGGCAACACCGGCGAAAATAGCCGGCACGGCGTATTTAAGGCGAAGACCGAGAAATGCGGCAATCAGTGCCCCTGTCCATGCCCCCGTTCCCGGCAGGGGAATCGCCACAAAAACGTAAAGCCCGAAAACCTCATATTTATGGTATGCCTCCAGCTTTTTCTGTGCGTGGTTTTCAACCCAGTGGGAAATGTCACGGAGCTTTCCGCCGCGACCGTCCATCCATGTCAGAATCCGCCGTATGAAAAGTATAATAAACGGCACGGGTATCATATTGCAAAATACACAAAGTATATAGGAAAAGGCGGCAGGAAGTCCGCTTGCCAGGGCAACGGGCAGCGCAGCCCTCAGCTCCGCCACGGGCACCATGGACAAAAATGCCGCTATCAGAACCTTTTTAACCATAAGTTAACCTCAGTATCGAAAGATATAAACGAGACCATGATACCACAGTATTTTCCCTCTGTCACTATAATTTTCGGTAAAAAAACTACCTTTTGAGCAAATCCTCCGTGCTTCTGTTAAAATACCCCACAAGAAAATCAAAAAATCTTTTGACAGGGGTAGAGTCACTTTTATTTTCCATGTAGTCGATAATAACGCTGCGGCGGCACACCGGGGTGGTTATCCGAAGAAGCTTGACGTCCGGGGAGTTTATGCTGCCCCATGTCCTCTGGGGCCAGAAGCCTACGCCGAAATTGGCCTCTATCATGTTCCGCACGGTGTCCGGGTTGTCACTTTCAAAAATAATCCTGGGCGTAAAGCCGGCGTGCTCAAAAAACCAATCGTAAATCCCCCTAAGCTGCCTTGTGCCCATAAGAGTTATAAACCCTTCCTCCCTCGCCTCAATAAGGGCAATCTCGTCCTTCTCCGCCAGAGGGTGACTTCTGGGTACGGCAAGGTATATCTCCTCCGTAAAAACAGTCTCATGGTGCTGCTTTCTCTCGTGCATCTGATAGGAGTGCCTGGTTGTGACGCATATGTCGTAAAACTGCTCGTCCATCTGCTGCATAAACTGAAAATTCACATTGTCATTTACCTTTTTGTACTCCTTTATAGCCTCCGTCACAATGGCGGAAGCCGCCAGCACATTGAGATGTATCGTGGCGCTTTCAAGACTCGCCATAGTCCGCAGATCCCCCGGTATCCTGTCAATATCACTTACAAGAGGCTTTAGCCGCTTGTAAAGAAAAGTGCCGTAGGAGGTCAGAATTATATTCCTGCCCTTCGCCACAAAAAGCGGTACCCCCAGCTCATCTTCAAGACGGTTTATGGCCTTCGTCAGCGATGGCTGGGATATGTGCAGCCTTTCCGCAGACCTTGTCATATGCTGTGTTTCCCCTACTTCCAGAAAATACCGAAGCTGACTCAGTTCCATATTATTCATTCCTCCAGGCTATGAATTTCATAGTTATTATATATTGGACAGTATGAATTTTCAATGTTAAAATCTGTCCAGATTAAAGAAAGAAGGTTTATCACCATGGCACAAGCTCTTGAGGCAGGAATGCTTCTTTGTTTCGGAATTTCATGGCCCATGTCCCTTATCAAAAACATTAAGGCTCACTCCGCGAAAAACATTTCCCTTGGATTTATAGCGCTTATCATTATCGGCTATATTTCAGGCATTACAGCCAAGATAGTCTCCGGAAATTACTCCTACGTTCTGGCAGTTTATGTACTTAATCTCCTCATCGTGTCAATGAACCTTGTAGTATATTTTGTTAACCTCAGGCACGACCACGAGGAAGAGCAGGAAAAGGAAGTTGCCGAGTCTGCAGTAATTGAGCAGTACAGGGCTTCCGCCCCTCTCACCGCAGAGCAGTCACGTCGTGTCGCTGAGTTTTCCGAGCAGAACCGCGAGGCGGAGTCCGGCGCCGCTGTTTTCTTCGGCTCAGGTCGTTTCGATTCAGCAGAAATCGGTGAGCTGGGCTACGAGCTTGACAAACCCCTTTATAACAGAAGTATTTCCGGTCTTACGATTTCCCAGTCCGGCAGCGCTCTCAACGCCTGCGTAAGCGAGCTTGATCCTTCCCAGGTGTTTATAGCCATCGGTCAGGAGGACGTGGAAAAAAGCGGCTTTAACCTTAACCAGTTTGTAAACAGCTACCGCTGGCTCCTTCACGAGCTTCACCACACCTCAAAGGCTCGCCTTTACGTTATGTCCGTAGTTTCCGAAAGCCCTAACGCTTCCGCTGCAAATCAGGCTCTTGCGGAAATCTGCCGTGAAAGTGGCTGCACCTACCTTGATGTGACCGGTATGCTCACCTCCCGTGACCCCGCAAGGTCCCTTATGGAGGTTTTGAGACTTAACACCAGAACTCATTCCATCAGATTCTGCGATGCAATGAAACTGGGCGCCAACTGATATTCACCTTTTTTTAGATATATCCCCGTAAAAACCCCTGTCGGTTCACCGGCAGGGGTTTTGCTTTTCCGTCAGCACCTTATATTGGGATTTTACAATAAAATATTACTTTCGTAAAGCTTTGCCTTCTTACAGCATATTTCGTGATTAATCACTATTTTTTTGGAACAATTAAAATAAATAGTACAACTATTGTCATATGCAACTTGACGTTAATATACATTTAGTGTATTATTAACACTATATTAACAAATGGAAGGAAGGATTAAAAGCTTGAAAATTTCACAATCCACCCGTAGGGAGCAGCGGCGCAGGATGATGCTTGAGGAGCCAATGATGCACGTTATTCCCAAAGTAGCTATCCCCATGATAATCTCCTCAATGATTGACGCCCTTTATAACCTTGCGGACACATTTTTCGTAAGCCAGCTGGGCAAAACCGCAACGGCTGCCGTGGCGGTCAACGATTCCCTTATGACGGTACTTAGAGCCATTTCAATGGGCTTTGCATTCGGTGCCGCCAGCTACATATCAAGGCTTATGGGCGCCAATGAAAATGACAGAGCCTCCAACGTAGCCACAAGTACCCTTACCGCAGGCTGCGTTTTTTCTCTCTTTATAGGCATTGTGGCATTTTTCTTCAGGGACATAATCGTTATGCTCATGGGCAGTACCACGGAAGCCCAGCATTACGCCATAGACTATGCCAAATGGATACTTCTCGCGGCGCCTTTTACCACCGCAAACCTTATAATGAACCAGTTGCTCCGAAGTGAGGGCAGCACCACCTACGCCATGTGGGGTATGGTTTCCGGCTGTCTTTTAAACTGCGTGCTGGACCCGATTTTCATATACACATTCGGGCTTGAGGTTGAGGGCGCTGCCCTTGCAACTGCTCTTTCAAAGATGTTTAGCTGCGTTGTGCTGGCAATACCCTATCTCCGTCACACTGCCATGCTGGAGCTTAGCCCAAAGCATCTTTACTTTGATAAGGAAAGCACCATTGAGGTTGCCCGTATGGGTATCCCCGCGTTTCTCCGCATGAGCCTTATGAGCCTTGGCGGTATTATTACAAATAACGTGGCAAAGGGCTTCTCCACCTCTGTACTTGCAGCTATCTCCGTCGCCAACAAGATTTACCGTCTTGTGGCTTCCGCCATTATGGGCTTCTCCCAGGGCTTCGGTCCCGTTGCCGGCTTCTGCTGGGGTGCTAAAAAGTATAAGA
>CALWYM010000090.1 GCA_944385775.1 uncultured Oscillospiraceae bacterium
AAGGGACACGCGATGGGCGGCTTCGGCGGCGCTCTCAAAAATATAAGCATTGGTATCGCGTCTACCGCCGGAAAGGTCAATATCCACACCGCCGGAAAGACCACTTCCGCAGCTGAGCTGTGGGATAATCTTCCCGAGCAGGACGCTTTCCTTGAATCCATGGCTGACGCCTGCAAGGGCGTAATTGATTACGTGGGCAAAGAGAACATGGCATATGTAAGCGTAGCGAACCGTCTCTCCGTAGACTGTGACTGTGATTCCCACCCCGCCGAGCCGGAGATGGGTGATGTTGGTATTTTCGCTTCCCTTGACCCGGTAGCTCTGGATCAGGCCTGCTATGACGCTGTTATAAATTCCCCGGACCCGGGCAAAGCCGCTCTTATTGAGCGCATGAATTCACGGCATGGTATTCACACCGTGGAGGCTGCCGCCCAGCTTGGTCTTGGCGAAAGGGAATATGAGATAGTTTCCCTTGACTAAATCCCAAAAAGAAAAATCGCCGCATGAAAATGCGGCGATTTATTTTTTTATAAAATTCCCTCAAGAAGTATTTTCGTCCCTATACCCAGCAGCACAGCGCCGCCGAATATACCTGCCTTTTCTGAAAACTTTCCGCCGAAATGTCCCCCCAAAAGACCTCCTCCGACAGAAAGGACAAATGCCACAATTCCGATAATTCCGCAGGCGAACAGTACGTCTATATCCATAAACGCGAAGGTGACACCCACAGCCAGAGCGTCAATGCTGGTGGCAACGGCCATCATAAAAAGCCGTCCATGAGTCAGCTCGTGAACCGCACTGTCCTCCTCACCCTTCACAGCGCCGTAAATCATGTTTCCCCCTATAAAAGCAAGCAGCCCAAAGGCGATATACGGGCTTACGGCGGAGACGTACCCGGCAATGGTGGAGCCGAGAAGCCAGCCCAAAAGCGGCATCCCAAACTGAAAGGCTCCGAAGTATGTACCCATAAGAAGTGCGTGCTTCAGTGAAAAGTTCCTTACAGTAAGTCCGCTGGAAACGGAAACGGCAAAGGCGTCAAGAGCAAGAGACACGGCAATCAGAAAAATGTAAATAAAATCTTCCATTGTAATTCTCCCAAAAAAATTATAAAATACTCTGTATAAATCTCGGGGAGGGAATCTATGGATCCTGAATACTACATGAATATAGCCATAGAATTAGCACAGCTCGCCGCTTCTGAGGGCGAAACCCCGGTAGGCGCCGTGGTGGTCTCCCCGGATGGGAAAATAATCGGTCAGGGCTACAACAAAACAGAGCACATTGACGCCACCTGCCATGCGGAAATAGAAGCCATTCGTCATGCCTCCGCCGCCATTGGCGACTGGCGTCTTGAGGGCTGCAGCCTTTTCGTTACCATGGAGCCCTGCCCCATGTGCGCCGGCGCCATAATGAACAGCCGTATTTCAAAGCTGTACTACGGTGTAAAGGATAAATACGCCGGCTCCTGCGGCAGCGTAATAAACCTGTTTATGGAAGGCTACCGCCGCCGGGTCCAAATCTACGGCGGTATTTCCGAGGACCGGTGCAAAAAGCTCCTCTCCGATTTTTTTAGTTCTTTAAGGCACAGATAAATATTCTAACAGCATAAAAATATGTTAGTCAACCCTAACAAATCACGCAAAAGCCGGTGAATCACCGGCTTTTTTCCGTCTTTGGATGAAAAAAGGGGATATAGCCCTGTCATTACCCTTAAACCGGTCAGAAAATGGGAAAATATCGTTTACAAAATAGAGTAATATTGTTATAATATATTTTACTTTATACGGATTGTAATAATGAAAATCAGGGGTGTAAGCCATGAGTTCCGGTTTTTCTTCACGCATTTCTCAGCTTAGAAAATCAAAAAAAATCAGTCAGCGGAGAGCGGCGGCGGAGCTTGGCATTTCTCAGGCTCTTTTAAGCCATTATGAAAACGGTCTTAGGGAGCCGAAGCTTGATTTTGTCGTGAAGCTGTGCGACTATTACGGCGTCTCTGCGGACTACTTGCTGGGGCGCTGCGATATTACCGGCGACAGGCGGGACATGGAGGAACTGTGCCACCGGGTACAGCAGCTATATAACTACACCTCTACTCTTCTTAACACTGACTCAGGGAGCGGAAAATGAATAAAAAAGACCATATCAGAAATTTTTCCATAATAGCCCACGTGGACCACGGAAAGAGTACTCTTTCCGACAGGCTTATTGAGCTTTGCGGCGCAGTTTCCGCCAGGGAAATGAGCGATCAGCTTCTTGACAACATGGACCTTGAACGGGAACACGGAATAACCATCAAGGCAAGAGCCATACGCCTTGAATATAAAGCCAAGGGTGACGATACTCCGTACATTTTGAATTTGATAGACACGCCGGGTCACGTTGACTTCGGATACGAGGTCAGCCGGTCACTGGCGGCCTGCGAGGGCGCCGTTCTCGTTGTGGACGCGGCTCAGGGTGTAGAAGCCCAGACTCTTGCCAATACGTACCTTGCCATGGAGCACGATCTGGAAATTCTCCCGGTAATCAATAAAATTGACCTGCCCGCCGCAAACCCCCAGAAGGCAAAGGACGAGATTGAAAACATTATCGGCATAGAAGCCCAGGACGCTCCGGAAATTTCCGCAAAAAACGGAATAAATATCGAGGTCGTTCTGGAGGACATAGTAAAGCGCGTTCCCCCTCCGGGCGGCAATGATGATGGACCCCTCCGCGCCCTAATTTTTGACAGCCAATACGACGCATACAGAGGCGTAGTAGTTTATCTTCGCATTGTGGACGGTCAGCTTTCCGCCGGTATGAATATTAAAATGATGGCGACAGGGGCAGAGTATCAGATATTGGAGTGTGGTCATCTGCTGCCTCTTGGCTATGAAAGCTGCGGGTGTCTTACCACCGGCGAGGTGGGATATTTTACCGCGTCAATTAAAAACGTCAAGGATACCCAGGTGGGCGACACCGTTACCGAGGCGGAACGACCCGCCGCCGAGCCTCTGCCGGGCTACCGCCCCGCAAGACAGATGGTGTATTGCGGAATATACACTGAGGACGGCTCAAAATATCCGGATTTAAGGGACGCTCTTGAAAAGCTTCAGCTAAACGACGCCTCCCTTTCCTTTGAGCCGGAAACCAGCGCTGCCCTGGGCTTCGGATTCCGCTGCGGCTTTCTTGGTATGCTCCACATGGAGATTATTCAGGAGCGGCTTGAACGGGAGTTTAATCTTGACCTTATCACGACCCTGCCTTCGGTTATCTATGAGGTAATTAAAACCGATGGTACGGTCATTATGGTGGATAATCCACATAATTACCCCGACCCGGGTACAATTATGGAGGTCCGTGAGCCCTTTGTCTCAGCCTCAATCATAACTCCGCCGGAGTTTGTGGGTAATATCATGCCCATGTGCCAGGACAGGCGAGGAGAGTACCGTGATATGCAGTACCTTGACACGAATCTGGTGGAGCTTCGGTACAATCTGCCCCTGGGCGAAATTATTTATGACTTTTTCGATACCCTCAAAGCCAAAACAAGAGGCTACGCGTCCCTTGACTATGAATTTTTGGAGAACCGCCCGTCAGAAATGGTAAAGGTGGATCTGCTGCTAAATGGCGACCAGGTGGACGCCCTGAGCTTTATCGCCCACAAGGACAAGGCGTACAGCAGAGCGAGGAAGCTTTGCGAAAAGCTTAAGGAAAATATACCCCGCCAGCTTTTCGAGGTTCCCATACAGGCCGCTATCGGCGGACGTATCATCGCAAGAGAAACTGTCAAAGCCCTTCGCAAGGATGTGCTCGCTAAGTGCTACGGCGGCGATATTACAAGAAAGAAAAAGCTCCTTGAAAAGCAACAGGAGGGTAAAAAGAAAATGCGTACCCTGGGAACTGTTCAGATTCCCACGGAGGCCTTTATGGCCGTTCTTAAGCTTGACGAGGAATAAGGGAATTGTCTATGTTTTAACATGGATTTTCCCTTGCACACAGCGTGTTTTAGTGCTAAAATTTAAGCATTAGGATATAAAAACCCAATTATAATAAAATATTGGAGGAAAAATAAAATGGATCTTTTTGAAGCACTTAAAGAGAAACTTAAGGGCGTCGAGCGCCGCATCGTATTCACCGAGGGTCCCGATCCACGTATCCTTGAGGCTACTTCCCGTATCGTTGCTGACGGTCTTATGACTCCTATCCTTATCGGTAACGTTGACGAGGTTAAGGCAGCTGCCGCAAAGGGCGGCTTTGAAATCGGCGATACGCAGATCATCGACCCCGCTACCTATCCTGAGTTTGAGGAAATGGTCGCCAAGATGGTTGAGCTCCGTAAGGGCAAAATGACCGAGGAGCAGTGCAGAGCAGCCCTTTCCAAGGGCAACTATTTCGGCACCATGCTTGTAAAGCTGGGCAAGGCTGACTGCCTGCTGGGCGGCGCCACCTATTCCACTGCCGACACTGTACGTCCTGCTCTTCAGCTTATTAAGACAAAGCCGGGCAACTCCATCGTGTCCTCCTGCTTTATCCTTGTAAGAGAAAAGGACGGCAAGACCGAGAGCCTCGCCATGGGTGACTGCGCCATTAACATTAACCCCAACGAGGATCAGCTTGTGGAAATCGCTCAGGAAACCGCAAAGTGCGCCCAGGTCTTCGGTATTGACCCCAAGGTCGCATTCCTCTCCTTCTCTACCCACGGCTCCGCCAAGGACGATTCCGTCACCAAGATGGCAAATGCCGTAGCAAAGGCAAAAGAGGTTATGACTGTTCCTGTGGACGGCGAGATGCAGTTTGACGCCGCCGTAGCTCCCGAGGTCGGTCAGCTCAAGTTCCCCGGCTCTCCTGTTGCAGGTCACGCCAACACCTTCATTTTCCCCGATGTGAACTCCGGTAATATCGGTTATAAGATTGCACAGCGCCTGGGCGGCTTCGAGGCTTATGGTCCTATCCTCCTGGGTCTTAACGCTCAGATCAATGACCTTTCCAGAGGCTGCAACGCTGAGGAAGTTTACAAAATGGCTCTTATCACCGCAGCTCTTTAATTTAAAACAAAATTTATGCGCCCGGGAAAACTCCCGGGCGCATTTTATTATACATTGACTGCTGTCTTTGTAAGCTCTCTGTCTGTTTCCTCCCCCAACAAAAAGCAGCGGACATTTTGAAGCGTTGTCCTCGCAATGGCCTCAAGGGCCTCGTCTGTCAGAAACGCCTGATGACTTGTGACAAGAACGTTGGGCTGGCTTAAAAGCAGGTTTAAAACATCGTCCTCCATAACCTCAAGGGACACGTCCTCATAGAAAACCTCCGCTTCCTCCTCGTACACGTCCAGACCGGCAGCGCCGATTTTTCCGCTTTTTATTCCCTCAAGCAGGGCGCTGCTGTCAATAAGCGGTCCCCTGGAGGTATTGATTATATATACGCCGGGTTTCATAAGCTCAATGGCGTGACTATCCACCATATGATAGGTTTCCGGCGTCAGGGGGCAGTGAAGGCTTATAACATCGCTTCTTTTGAAAAGCTCGTCCAAATCTGTGTACTCTATACCGCTTTCCCACCGTGGGTAAAGGTCGTACGCCACTACCTTCATGCCAAATCCGCGGCACATATTGCAAAGCTCATATCCCACCTTGCCCGTGCCAACAACGCCACAGGTTCTCCCCTTAAGGTCAATGCCCTCAAGACCCTCAAGGCTGAAATTCCGTTCCCTTGTACGGACAAATGCCCGGTGGGTCTTTCTCGCAAGGCTTAAAAGCAGCGCCATGGCGTGTTCCGCAACGGAAGTGGGTGAGTACGATGGCACACGGTAAACGCGGATCCCCAGATTTTCCGCAGCCTTTACGTCCACGTTGTTATAACCGGCGCAGCGCATAACAACTGCCGAAACTCCGTTATTTTTCAAAACTGTCAGTGTCTTTTGTGACAAATCGTCGTTTACAAAGGCGCATACGATCCTGCACCCGGCAGCAAGCGGCGCTGTGTCGGCGTTAAGCCTCATCTCAAGAAAGCAAATCTCCACACCGGTATTTTCACTAAGAGCCGTGAACCACTTTCTGTCATATGTCTTTGTGTCATAAAAAGCAATCTTATCCATATTTTCTCCTTAATCAGTTTATGCTTAATATGCCATCAAAGAGGTTATTTTATTACTGCCGACCCCCTGTTTTTACAAAACACTTTTAAATTTCTTTTTTCACCTTTCGTCCCAGCTAAGAGTATACTCACCCGTCGCCTTTTTAAACCTTGCCGTAAGCCGATAGCGAATCCCTTCCTCAGTAAAAAGGGTCGCAGTCTGCCCGTCTCTGTCAAAGCGCAGGACAGTCCCTTTTCTGCCGGTTCCGATTTCCACAGTTACGTCGCCTTTTGTCAGCTTTTTTGAAAAGGCGAAATTATATGTTTTTCCCTTTTTCAGACGGATAACCTGTTTGATTGTACCGCTGCACGAGGCAAATTCCGCTCTTTTCCGATTTTTACCCTTCCCATAAGGCAGGGAACCTTTGTAGTACACCGCGGCTTTGAAATTTACCACCAAAAATCCGTTTATATACAGAATATAGCCCAACACCGCTGCCGCGACAAATATACCTAAAATTTTTATCATAAATCATCCCTTGATTCTGCTCACTGTTTTCGCTTTCTTAAATAAAAGCTTTCGGTATTATTCTATCACAGGGACAGTTTTTCCACAAGATAATAAGAAAAGGTGTAAAATTTCCCTGACAGGTCATTAATTATTTGCACTTTCACGGGAAATGGTATATAATCTTCTCTTGAAAAATACACTTTAAAAAACAAAGGGAGAAGTGAATATATTGAAACTTGGTATCGTGGGGCTACCCAACGTGGGCAAAAGCACCCTTTTTAACGCGATTACAAATGCCGGGGCAGAGTCGGCAAACTATCCCTTCTGCACCATAGAACCCAACGTAGGCGTTGTGGCAGTGCCGGACCCGCGCCTTGACTATCTTGCGGAGATGTATAACCCGAAAAAAGTTACCCCCGCTGTTATTGAATTTGTTGATATTGCCGGTCTTGTAAAGGGCGCGTCAAAGGGCGAAGGTCTGGGCAACAAGTTTTTGGAAAACATACGCCGTACCGACGCCATTGTCCACGTTGTCCGCTGCTTTGACGACGAAAACGTAATCCATGTGGAGGGCAGCTGCGACCCAATCCGTGACATTGACATAATAGATTTGGAGCTTATTATGGCTGATATGGAGATGGTTGAGAGAAGAATCGATAAGGCTCTCAAGCAGTCAAAAGCCGGCGACAAAAAGTTTAAGCACGAGGCTGAGATTTTTTCTGCCCTTAAGGAGCACCTTGACGGGGGAAAAAGCGCCAGAAGCTTTGAGTGCAGCGACGATGACCGTGCCCTTATCGCCACAAGCGACCTTCTTACCCTAAAACCCGTCATCTACGCCGCCAATATGGACGAGAGCGGCATTTCCGATTTGGATAACAACGGCTACTACAAGGTCGTCTGCCAGCGTGCGGAAAGTGAGGGCAGCCAGGTTCTTCCAATATGCGCCAAGACGGAGCAGGAGCTTATGGAGCTTCCCGAGGAGGAACGTGAAATGTTCCTTCAGGAGCTGGGACTTAACGAGAGCGGTCTCGACAGGCTTATTAAGTGCTCCTACGATCTTCTCGGTCTTATATCATTTCTCACCTCCGGCTCCGACGAGTGCCGCGCCTGGACAATTACAAAGGGCACAAAGGCGCCCCAGGCGGCGGGAAAAATCCACTCCGACTTTGAGCGGGGCTTTATTCGTGCGGAAATCGTGGCCTTTGATGACCTTAAAGCCTGCGGCAGCATGGCTGCTGCCCGTGAAAAAGGTCTTATCCGCAGCGAGGGCAAGGAGTACGTCATGCAGGACGGTGACGTGACCCTGTTCAGATTTAATGTCTAAGGGAGGCAAAAGAAGGGGCGGCGGCGCCCGTCCCCCGGAAAATAAGATAAAGCGCATTGACGCCATTGACGCTCTCCGCGGTCTTGCGGTTATACTCATGGTAATTCACCACGGACTTTTGGATCTGGTTGTGATTATGGACGCGCCCGGCTGGCTTTTTTCAAACCCGGTGTTTGACTTTCTCCACTATATCTTCGCCGGTGTTTTCGTAATTCTCTCCGGCGTTTCCTCCCGTTTTTCAAGAAGCAATCTTATCAGGGGCGTACGGTGCTTTACTCTTGCCCTTGTAATTTCCGCCGTGTCCGCCCTGGTGGGCTCACCTATTCTTTTCGGCGTCCTTCATCTTTTGGGTCTTTCCATGGTGATTTTTGCCGTGGCGCAGCCCTATCTGGACAGGATTCCCCTGAATATCCAGCCCGTTATTTATTTTATTCTTATGGTAGTTTCCGGCTGGGCGGTAAACAATTTATCCATCGGCTCCGCCGCAAAATTTCTTTTCTTTTTCGGCTGGACCTATCCCGGCTTTTCCAGCGCCGACTGGTTTCCCCTGTTTCCTTGGATTTTCGTGTTTCTTATGGGGACATGGCTTGGAGTTTACATTAAGCAGCGGAAATTTCCCAAAAGGTTTTATACTTTCACAATGCCCATACTGCCTCAAATCGGGCGAAAGAGCCTTTTAATCTATATGCTCCACCAGCCGATACTTTACGGAGTTATATACGGCATAAGGCTTATTTCCCGGGCTATTTAAGATTTTTCCATAAATTTTGCTGTCTCTCCCCCTTGACAATGAGACGGGGCGGTGTTAGAATTTCGCTAGATAAAAGCTTTTGCAATGATGGGAACGAGCCCGGCGTAAAGCACGGCAAAGAGAGGCATGGTCACGGCTGAAAACCTGCCCGTATGTGCATACCGGTGTCTTTCCACCCCGGAGCAAAACCGCCTTGCGAGCGATAAAGCGCACACCGGAGTTAAACTTCAGGGTGGAACCGTGTAGATTTCTGCACCCCTGTCCGCATAATGCGGACGGGGGTTTTTTATTTATAAAATATTCCATGAAAGGACAAAAATATTATGGCTGAAAATGAATTTTCCTTTGAAAATCCCGAATACAGAAAAACCTATTGGCACACCTGCTCCCATGTTATGGCACAGGCTGTAAAGCGCCTTTGGCCTGAGGTAAAGCTCGCCATCGGTCCCGCAATCGACGAGGGCTGGTACTACGATATGGACGCGCCCTTTGCCTTTACTCCGGAGCATATGGAGCAGATAGAGGCTGAGATGCGTAAAATCTGCAAGGAAAAGCTTAAGCTTGAGCGTTTTGAGCTGCCCAGAAGCGAAGCTCTGGAACTTGAAAAGGACGAGCCCTATAAAATTGAGCTTATTAACGACCTTCCGGAGGACGCCGTAATTTCCTTCTACAAGCAGGGTGAGTTTACCGACCTTTGCGCCGGACCTCACCTTGATTCCACCGGCAGAATAAAAGGAAACGCCCTGAAGCTGCTTTCCTGCAACGCCGCATACTGGCGCGGCGATTCCAGCCGCCAGACCCTTCAGAGGATCTACGGCATTGCCTTCCCCAAAAAGGAGGAGCTTGACGCATATCTCCAGCGCATTGAGGAGGCGAAAAAGCGTGACCATAGAAAGCTTGGCAAGGAGCTCGGTCTCTTTATGCTTACCGAGGAGGGACCAGGCTTCCCGTTCTGGCTGCCCAAGGGTATGGTACTGAAAAACACCCTTATTGACTACTGGCGTTAGGTACACAAAAAGTACGGCTATGTGGAAATTTCCACCCCCATGATTTTAAACCGTAAGCTGTGGGAGCGCAGCGGTCACTGGGACCACTACAAAAACAATATGTACACCACCGTTATTGACGATGAGGATTATGCCATAAAACCGATGAACTGCCCCGGCGGTATGCTTGTCTATGCCAGCGAACCTCACTCATATCGTGATCTGCCCCTTCGTATGGGTGAGCTTGGTCTCGTCCACCGTCACGAGCTTTCCGGCGCCCTCCACGGACTTTTCAGAGTACGCTGCTTTACTCAGGACGATGCTCATATCTTTATGACAAGAGACCAGATGAAAGACGAGATCAAAAACGTGGTAAAGCTTTTTGACGAGGTATATTCCCTTTTCGGTCTGTCCTACCAGATTGAGCTTTCCACCATGCCCGAGGACCATATCGGTACTCCTGAGGAGTGGGAGGAAAACCAGAACATTCTGAAAAACGCCATTACCGAAATGGGTAAGACCTTTATTATCAACGAGGGCGACGGCGCGTTCTACGGACCGAAACTGGACTTCCACCTTGAGGACAGCCTTGGCAGAACCTGGCAGTGCGGCACGATTCAGCTTGACAGCCAGCTTCCGGAGCGTTTTGAACTGGAGTACACCGGCGCCGACGGACAGAAGCACCGCCCTGTTATGATTCACCGTGTGGTACTCGGTTCTATTGAGCGTTTTATCGGCGTTATTACGGAGCATTTTGCCGGTGCGTTCCCCACCTGGCTTGCCCCCGTTCAGGTTAAGCTTATGACCATTACTGACCGCACCAACGACTATGCCGACAGTGTTGTCGCAAAGCTTGACGCGCTGGGTATCCGCTGCGAGGTTGATAAGCGCAACGAAAAAATCGGCTATAAGATCCGTGAGGCCCAGGGACAGAAGATTCCCTACATGCTGGTATGCGGCGATAAGGAAGCGGAAAATGGTCAGGTCTCCGTACGTACAAGAACGGGTAAGACAAAAACCATGTCCGTTGAAGACTTTGCGGACGCTATCTGCCGCGAGGTAGAGAGCCGCTCAAGAGACCTTTTCATTACTGAGTAAGCTGAGATATAACAAAAGAGAGACGGTTTTAAAACCGTCTCTCTTATTTTTTATTTTGCCTTTGGACCGGCGTTTATGATTTCAGGCGCCATGTTGGGATATTTCTTTGCGAAGTTTTCCTCGAACATTTTAGCAAGCTTATTTGCCTGGGCGTCGTAAGCCGCCTTGTCCGCCCACATTCCCCGGGCATCCAGCATCTCATCGGGAACATTGGGGCAGGTTGTAGGATAATCCACGTTAAATACATCGTGGTGCTTAAACTCACTCTTTTCCAGTTCTCCGTTTAACGCAGCCGTAACCATGGCTCTTGTATAGGCAAGCTTCATTCTCTTTGCTCCGTCTGCAGCGCTTCCGCCTGCCCAGCCTGTATTTACAAGGTAAACCTTTGTGCCGTACTTCTCAAGCTTTTCACCCAGCATTTTGGCATAAACCTGAGCGTCCATGGGCATAAAGGGCTCTCCAAACAGTGTGGAGAATGTAGGCTGAGGCTCGGTAACTCCACGCTCCGTACCGGCAAGCTTTGAGGTGAAGCCTGTAACAAAGTGGTACATAGCAGCTTCCTTGGAAAGGCGGCTTATGGGAGGCAGAACGCCAAATGCGTCAGCCGTAAGGAATATAACTACCTTTGGAATACCGCCGATACCGGGTATCTGAGCGTTTGAGATATAGTCGATGGGGTAACCCACTCTTGTATTTTCCGTAAGGCTGCCGTCATCAAAGTCAAGCTCTCTCGTCTCCGGGTCCATAACCACGTTTTCAACCAATGAACCGAAGCGAATCGCGTGATAAATTTCAGGCTCATTTTCCTCCTTGAGGTTAATGCACTTTGCGTAGCAGCCGCCCTCAATGTTAAATACGCCGTCCGGGCTCCAGCCGTGCTCATCGTCACCGATAAGCATACGTCCCGGGTCAGCGGAAAGGGTGGTCTTGCCCGTGCCGGAAAGACCAAAGAAGATAGCCGTCTCCTTAGTCTCCGGGTCCATATTGGCAGATGCGTGCATTGGCAGAACGTCCATCTTTGTAAGGACATAGTTCATTGTGGAGAATACGCTCTTTTTAATTTCGCCCGCGTAGCCGGTACCGCAGATAACAAGCATATGGGCCTCATAGTCAATAAGGATAGCAGCCTCGCTGTGGGTGCCGTCAATCTCCGGGTCGCAGCGGAAACCAGGAGCCACCATAATGGTAAAGTCCGGCTCACCGTAGTTCTCAAGCTGCTGGGCAGTGGGGCGAATGAGCAGCTGATGAATAAACAGATTCTGGCTTGCCTGCTCGTTTATAATCCTGAATTTCTGTGTGTACTTCGGGTCCGCTCCTGCAAAGCCGTCGAAAATAAATATTTCACGTCCCTGAAGGTATGCGGCTACCTTGCCCTTGATAGCATTAAAACGCTCCCTAGAAATTGGTTTGTTGACCTTTCCCCAAGCAATATCGTCATGGACGCCCTCAGTGTCAACTATGAACTTATCGTCGGGAGAACGTCCCGTATATTTACCGGTTGTTATTACAAGAGCGCCGGTATTACTGAGATGACCCTCTCCGCGACGAAGAGCCGCCTCAGTAAGCTGAGCCGGTGTCAGGTTGCGGTAAACAGCCTTGGCACCTATAATGCCCAATTTTTCAATCCCGTATGTTTCCATAAAATTTCCTCCTTTTTATGCGATTATTTGTATCGTATCACAAAATACTTCCATCACTGTGAACTTTTTGTGAACATTATTTATAAATAAATTATAAATAATACAAACTGCGTTGGAAGAAAAAAACTCAGTTTTTAAGACTGTTGAGAGGTGCGGGGATTCTGCCTCCCCGGGCGATGAATTTCTCCGGTGAACTGGGGTTTACGGGCATAATAGGCGCCGTACCCAAAAGACCGCCGAAGTCCACCTCCTGACCAACGCCCTTTCCGGGGACTGGGATAATCCTGACGGCGGTGGTTTTTGAATTTATCATGCCGATGGCGGCCTCGTCGGCAATAATGGCTGAGATTGTGGCGGCTGAGGTATCTCCGGGAACAGCAATCATGTCAAGCCCCACGGAGCAGACGCAGGTCATTGCCTCAAGCTTTTCTATGGTGAGCTTTCCGCTTTTTGCGGCGCGAATCATGCCCTGGTCCTCGGAAACGGGAATAAACGCTCCGGAAAGACCTCCTACATAGGACGACGCCATAACACCGCCCTTTTTAACAGCGTCGTTAAGAAGGGCAAGGGCAGCGGTAGTACCTGGGGCGCCCACGCTTTCAAGACCCATTTCCTCAAGAATATCCGCAACTGAATCACCTACTGCCGGCGTAGGCGCCAGGGAAAGGTCAACTATGCCGAAGGGTACGTGAAGCCTCTTTGACGCCTCCTGCGCCACAATCTCTCCCATTCTTGTTATGCGGAAAGCGGTTTTCTTAATAGTCTCTGACACCACATTAAGCGGCTGACCCCGGACAGCCTTAAGGGCGTTATACACAACGCCGGGACCAGAAACTCCCACGTTAATTACACACTCCGGCTCGCTTACCCCATGGAATGCTCCTGCCATAAATGGGTTATCCTCAACGGCATTGCAAAACACCACGAGCTTTGCGCAGCTCATACCCTGGGAGGTGTCGGCAGCCTTCTTTATAATCTCACCCATAAGCTTAACAGCGTCCATATTAATTCCCGCTCTTGTAGAGCCTACGCTGACGCTGGAGCACACGCAGTCCGTTGTGCGCAGAGCCTCCGGAATGGACTTTATAAGCCTCATATCACCCTTTGTAAAGCCCTTATCCACCAGAGCGGAAAAACCGCCTATAAAGTTTACTCCAACCTCCTTTGCCGCTTTGTCCAGTGTCCTGGCAAAAACGGTATAGTCCTCCGTATCGCAGTTTTCACAGGCAATGGCAATGGGCGTTACCGAAATGCGCTTATTTACAATGGGTATGCCCAGCTCACGCTCAATATTCTCGCCTGTCTTTACAAGATTTCCGGCGTATTTTGTAATCTTGTCATATATCCTGTCACAGCACACCTTTACATCCGGATGTCCGCAATCCCTCAGGGATATTCCCATTGTTATGGTGCGTATATCAAGATGCTGCTGATTTATCATCTCGATAGTCTGGATAATTTCATTCGAATTTATCATTTTTTCTTTCTCCAAATTATATGATTATTCCACAATTCCCGTGAGTTTTGGGGAAACTTTTTCAGATACGGTGCATTTTTTCAAAAATATCCTCACGCTGAAGACGGACGTCAACGGAAAGCTCCTTTCCTTTTTCCTCAAGCATGGAGGAAAGTGCGGAAAAGTCTACCCCCGCTCCGCCTATGTCCACTATCATAATCATGGTAAAATATCCGCCCATGACCTTTTGGCTTATATCCAGTATATTTACGTTGTTTTCCGCCAGAAGGCTGCAAACGCCGGCGATTATGCCTACGCTGTCCTTCCCAATAACTGTAACTATTGCTCTCATTTCTTTCTCTCCTTTACAGGCTTAGCTCGTCAATGGTTTTTTCAAAGGATGGCATTATATTTTCAAGGAAATAGTCCACCTCCGGCATTTTAAGCTCTCTGAGCTTATTAAGGGTTGTTTGGGCTGCGGATTTGAATTCACCGTTTCCGGCTTTAAGCTCCTCAATGCACTTTATGTATGCCGAAAGCTTATCGGCAGCGTGGACAATACTGTTTATCTCCGGGTCCGGTGAAAATATTTTCACGTACTCCTGCCTTATTTCCCCGGGTATCTCCTCAAGAAGCCGCTTTACCGCAGACTCCTCAATTCTCCTGTATGCGCTGACCATGTCAGGGTCATAGTACTTTACAGGCGATGGCATGTCCCCCGTGAAAATCTCCGGCACATCGTGATACAATGCGCAGACAGCACACTTTTCAGCGTCACAGTCCTCACCGAAAATGTCCCTTTTAATAAGAGCCAGCCCATGGGCAATCACCGCCACCATATGGGAATGCTCCTGAACATTTTCCCTCTGAGCGTTTCTCATAAGCGCCCAGCGATCTATATTTTTTGTTCTCGCTACAAGAGCGTAAAATGAATTCATTTATTTCCCACCAAACCTTTCCTTATTCGTAATAATATCACCTGGCAGCGGCGATGTAAATAGCCCAAAAGCCATTCATTTATACGAAAAATTAATATTTTCCGCTCCTTAACAAATTCTCTTTCCACATTGCAATTCTTTTTTTATATGTATATCTTGCAATAAGAGAGAGTTTTTGATAGAATGTAATAGATTGGTTATATACCTGTATTGTACTGTAATTTTTTGTAAATAGTCCGATTAGTGAAGGGCTTGCTTTCGGGCAGGAAGGAAAATTTTATGAATTCCGCAGAAGAAATTTGGCAAAGCGTATTAGAGTTATTAAAGGACAGGCTTACTCCTACGGCGCTTAGCACATGGTTTGACGAATGTAAGGTCATAGACATAAACGAATCGCGAATGGTAATTCTTATTCCCACGGACTTTAAGCGTTCCGTGGTGGAGGCTAGGTTTAAGGGATACATAAAGGACGCGCTGCGGGAGATATTCTCCGGCGACTTTGACGTGCTTCTCGTAGGAGAGAAGGAATCCAAAAACATAACAAATCCGCCGGAGCAAAAGCCCTCTGACCTGAGCGGAAACGACTATTATACCTTTGAAAACTTCATTGTAGGACCCTCAAACAGCTTTGCCCACGCGGCGGCCAAGGCCGTAGCCGAAGAGCAAACAAAGGCCTATAATCCTCTTTTCATCTACGGAGAGTCAGGTCTGGGAAAGACCCATCTGCTTTACGCTATCCGACATGAGATACGCCGGAAGCACCCCGATTACAATATCGTTTTCGTAAGAGGAAACGACTTTATGAATGAGCTTATTACGGCAATTCAGATGGGCAAAAATATAGATTTCCGTGAAAAATACCGTTCCGCGGACCTTTTCCTTATGGACGATATTCAGATAATCGCCGGTAAAAATTCCACCCAGGAGGAATTTTTCCATACCTTCAATACCCTTTATGAGGCGCAGAAACAGATAGTCTTTACATCGGACCGTCCGCCCTCTGAAATGTACACGCTGGCGGACAGGCTGAGAACCAGGTTTGAATCCGGTCTTCTGGCGGACATTCAGCCCCCAGATTACGAGACGAGAACGGCAATTATCAAAAACAAGTCAATTCAGCTCGGAATGATCCTTCCCGACGATGTTGTAAACTACATAGCCGAGAACATGACCTCAAACGTCCGTCAGCTTGAGGGTGCCGTTAAGAAAATACGGGCGTACCGCGATCTGTCCCAGGGTGAAAACAGTGAGATAACAGTCACCTCAGTCGCCAGAATCATAAAGGATATGTTTAAGGAGAAGACAGCATATATTCCCACACCTGACGACATTATTGAGGAAACGGCAAAGTACTACGGTCTTACTTCCGCAGAACTTCGCGGTCAGTCAAGGACAAGGAACACGACCCTTGCCCGCCAGATAGCCATGTATCAGATCCGTCGGCTTACGAACCTGTCACTTCAGGACATCGGCGGTCTTTTCGAGGGCAGAGACCACTCCACCGTCCTGACAAGCATAAAGAAAATCGAAAACTCCATGACAGAGGAGCTTAACCAAACCATAAAGGATATAACGGCAAATATAAACGCCAGGGGGTAATTTTTTCGATAAAGGAAATATTCCTCTATTCTCCACCTTTTGTGGAAATGCCGGTTAATTTTTGTGCGTTTTTCCACCCACGTTTTTCTTTTCCCCTTATGTGTGGAATTTTGTCGAATATTTTCCACCGGAAAGCTAAACCTTAAAATCGACAGTTTTCAAGGCTTTGAGACAGTTTTCCACATATTCGTCCCTCTACTACTATTACTACTGCTAAAAATTAATATATCTACTCTATTATACATTTCCATTCTACTACCAACGGAGGTCAACTATGAAATTTTCCTGCGAAAAAAGTTTTTTAATGTCGGCAGTAAATACCTCTTCAAGAGCTGCCGCATCCAAAAGCGCCGTTCCAGCTCTGGAGGGGCTTCTTATAGAAGCCTATGACATGGTAACAGTAACAGGCTACGACCTGAAAACCGGAATTCGTTCCTCCCTTTCCGCAGATATTGAACAGCAAGGCAGTATTGTTATAAATGCCAGACTTCTTGGCGATATTATAAGAAAAATGCCTGAAGATGTTATTACAATATCTGTAAACGAAGGGTATATGACCACAATATCCTGCGGTATGAGCGTATTTTCCATAATGGGAATGAACGCCGCCGACTATCCTGAGCTTCCCAATGTGGATTCATTAAATTCCATATTTATCAAGGAAAAAGACATTAAAGCCATGATTGCTGAGACAAATTTCGCGGTTTCAAACAATGAGGCAAGACCTATCCACACAGGAGCGCTTTTTGAGCTTAACAGCGACATACTTACTGTTGTAGCGGTGGACGGCTACCGTCTTGCGCTAAGAAGGGAAAGAATATCCAAATCAGAAGTAGGGGAAATATCCTTTGTAGTACCCGGCTCCGCCCTTGCGGAAGTGGAAAGAATATCATCTGACAGCGATAACGATGTTAAAATTTCCGTGGGAGCAAAGCACATAATGTTTACCATAGACCAAAATGTCCTTGTATCGAGAAGGCTTGAGGGAGAATTTTTAAATTATAAAAACTCAATTCCTCAGACAAGCAAGTATTCCGTTGAGGTAAACAAGAAAGCTCTTATGGACGCTGTGGAAAGAGTAAGCCTTATAATAAGCGACAGATTTAAAAGCCCTGTCCGTTGCTGCTTTAAGGAAAACGAGCTTACTCTTACGACAAATACAACTCTCGGAACAGCCTACGATGTCTGTCCTGTTTCCGGCGACGGCGAGGGACTTGAAATCGGCTTTAATAACCGCTATATGCTGGACGCCCTTAAGGCTGCCCCTGCGGATAATGTAAGGATACAGCTTTCCACAGGTATCGCGCCCTGTGTTATAGTCCCAACAGACGCAAATAAAAATTTCCTTTATATGATTTTACCGGTGAGGCTCAGGTCCAATGAAGGTTAAGGTAAAAGTCAAAAGAAAAAACAAAGCGGAAAAAATCACTGAAATACCTATTTCCACGGATTTTATAAAGCTTGACGCCTTTTTAAAATTCGCCAATGTGGCGGAGACAGGCGGCATGGCAAAAATCCTTGTGGAGGAGGGAGAGGTTTCGGTAAATGGAGAAGTATGTCTTCAGCGCGGGAAAAAGCTCCGTGCCGGAGATGTGGTTTCCGTAATGGGCGAGAATTTTTCAGTGGCGGCAGGTCAATGACCCCATGAGGATAGATTATATTGAGCTTGAGGGATTCAGAAACTACGGAAAGAGCAGCGCGGAGCTTTCTCCTCAGGTAAATATCATATCCGGTGATAACGCCCAGGGAAAGACAAATCTTCTGGAGGCAATTTACCTTATCTGTACGGGAAAATCTTTCAGGTCAAGAAGTGACAGGGAACTTATCGGTTTTTCAAATGACATTGCGTTTATAACGGCAAAGGGAGTTTCGGAAAACCGGGAGAAAAAAATAGAGATACGCTTTCAGAGAAACGGAAGGCGTATGACAAGGGTAAACGGCGTAAAGCTTAAAAGTGCCGGGGAGCTTTCGGAAAGTTTTTCCTCGGTACTTTTCTGCCCAGAGGATCTGGCGATTATACGCGAAGGAGCCTCTATGCGCCGCCGTCTTATGGATATGTGTATATCCCAGCTTAAACCAAGATACGGCGCTGTACTCGCGGAATTTAACAAGGCCTATGAGCAGAAAACGAGGATACTCCGAGACAGTGAGGAAATGCCGTCTCTGCTTTCCATGCTGGACGAATACGACAGCCATCTTGCGGCGTTAAGCGCGGAGCTTATACATTACAGGGCCCATTTTATAAAGCGGCTTTCGCCGGAGGCTGCGAAAATCCACGGCGAGTTTTCAGGCGGTGAGGAGCTTCGGATTGAGTATAAGACCATAAAAACCATTGACGACCCGTTAAAACCGCCGAAAGAGCTTTTTTCCATGATAATGGAACACCAGAAAAGTCACAGGGCAGCTGAAAAAGCAAGCCGTCTTGTACTGACGGGAGCCCATAAGGACGATTTGGAGATAAAAATAAACGGACGTGACGCGCGGTCCTACGCATCACAGGGGCAGACAAGGACTGCGGCGCTGTCAATAAAGCTGGCTGAAAGGGAAATACATTTTTCACAGAGAGGGGAATACCCGATTTTACTTCTGGATGATGTATTAAGCGAGCTTGACCCTGGCAGGCAGAGCTTTATTTTAAACAGAATCGGCGGTGGACAGGTTTTTATTACCTGCTGTGAGGACGATAATATTATTGCTGAGAGAACAGGCGGCAAGGTTTTTATTGTAAAAGACGGAGCCATGAGTCCCAGAAATATGTAAAAAGGCGAGTAAAAAATTATGTATCTGCACTTAGGACAAAATACCATAGTCAGAGAGGAAGACATTCTAGGTATTTTCGATTTAGACAACACAACGGAATCCAAATGGACAAGGCTAATGCTGGAAAAGGCCCAGGAGGAGGGACGGGTTGTGTCAATAGGCGAGGATATACCGAAATCCTTTGTTTTGTGCACGGAAAAAAGAGGAACAACAGTCTATCTGAGTCAGCTCAGCACTTCTACGCTGCAGCAGAGGATAGGAACTATGCTGGGACTTGAATAAGGGAAAGGAAAAAACAGATGACCATTGATAATAATGATAACGATATTGTTCAGTCCACTGGGTTTACGGAGAAAATAACCCAGGAATATGACGCAAGCAAGATCCAGGTACTGGAGGGGCTTGAGGCCGTTCGGAAAAGACCTGGTATGTATATAGGTTCTACCAGCTCATCGGGTCTTCACCATCTGGTTTATGAGATAGTTGATAACGCCATTGATGAGGCGCTGGCGGGCTACTGTACTGAAATTACGGTGCGTATTAACCCTGGCAACACCATAACCGTTATAGATAACGGACGTGGTATTCCAGTGGGTATCCAGCCGCAGACGGGAAAAGGCGCCCTTGAGGTTGTATATACGGTGCTTCACGCCGGCGGAAAGTTCGGCGGCGGCGGATACAAGGTGTCCGGCGGCCTTCACGGCGTAGGCGCCTCTGTTGTAAACGCTCTTTCGGAGTGGCTTGAGGTTCAGGTATATACCGGCGGAAAAATCTACGAGATGAAATTTTCAAGAGGTGACATAACCGAGAGCCTTACCGTAATCGGCGACACCGACAGAACCGGAACTACCGTTACCTTTAAGCCTGACGGTGAAATTTTCGACGAGACTGTTTTTGACTACAAAACGCTCCATAAGCGTATGCGTGAGCAGGCATTTTTAAACGCAGGTCTTAAAATAATTATGGAGGATATGCGTCAGGAGGAGCCTGTTTCCGAGGTTATGCACTACGAGGGCGGTATCCGTCAGTTTGTTGAGTACATTAACAGAAACAAAAAGCTCATTAATGATGAGGTTATCTATATGTCCGGCGGCAGGAGCGATTCTATCGCCGAAATTGCCATGCAGTATAATGACAGCTATGACGAGATAATCGTTTCTTTCGCAAATAATATCCACACACCGGAAGGCGGTATGCACGAGACCGGCTTTAAAACGGCTCTTACAAGGGTACTTAACGCCTACGGAAGCAAAAATAATCTTCTCAAGGGTGATGAAAAGCTCACCGGCGACGACTGCCGGGAGGGGCTTTGCGCCGTTGTGTCAGTAAAGCTTACAAACGCTCAGTTTGAGGGACAGACAAAGGCAAAGCTTGGTAACGCTGAAATAAGAACTCTGGTTGATTCCATAGTTTCAGAGCAGCTTTCCATGTATTTTGAGGAGCACCCGCAGACTGCAAAGGCCCTTATTGAAAAGGGACTTACTGCGTCAAGAGCGAGAGAGGCGGCAAGAAGGGCAAGAGAATCGGTAAGAAGCAAGACCGGTCTTGAATCAGGACAGATGCCTGACAAGCTTCAGGACTGCAACGAGAGAGACCCCGCGCTGTGCGAAATATACATAGTGGAGGGAGATTCCGCTGCAGGCTCTGCAATACAGGGAAGGGACAGTCGTTTTCAGGCAATACTTTCCATGTGGGGCAAAATGCTGAACGTGGAAAAGGCCAGAGCCGACAAAATATACGGTAACGATAAGCTGTACCCAATGATAGTCGCTCTGGGCGCCGGTATAGGCGATGAATTTAATATTGAAAAGCTGCGCTATCACAAGATAATCATTATGGCCGATGCCGATGTGGACGGCAGCCACATCAGAACGCTGCTTTTGACATTTTTCTTCAGGTATATGCGTCCTCTCATAGAAAACGGCTATGTATATTCTGCAGTACCGCCCCTTTACAAGCTTACAAGAGGCAAAACCACAAAAGTCGCCTATTCAGATGAGGAGAGGGATCGTATCTCCGCGGAAATGCGCGGCAATAACCCTGACGCCAAGGTTGACATCAGCCGTTTTAAGGGTCTTGGCGAGATGGACCCCCACGAGCTCTGGGAGACTACAATGGACCCGGAAAAGCGTACCCTCAGAAGAATTACACTGGACGACGCCGTTACTGCTGACCAGGTGTTCAATATTCTCATGGGCGAAGAAGTAGAGCCGAGACGTGAGTGGATTGAAAATAACGCCAAGTACGTTGTAAATCTTGATATTTAAGGAGGGAGAGACAATATGGGCCATAACAGAGATTATAAGCCGGAGGATATTGCCTTTCCGGATCAGGTAATAACGGAATCAAATCTCGTTGATGAGATGCAAAACAGCTACATCGACTATGCCATGAGCGTTATAGTGGGAAGGGCTTTGCCCGACGTCCGTGACGGTCTTAAGCCTGTTCACAGAAGAATACTTTATTCCATGTATGACGGAGGTCTTACCCACAATAACCCGTATAAAAAGTGCGCTTACGCTGTGGGCGATGTGCTCGGTCATTTCCACCCCCACGGCGACTCGTCGGTTTATGACGCGCTTGTAAGGCTTGCCCAGGACTTTAGTATGAGGGCTCCCCTTATTGACGGTCACGGAAACTTTGGTTCCGTGGACGGCGACCCACCGGCGGCTTACCGTTATACCGAGGCGAGAATGAGCAGAATTGCCGATGAAATGCTCCGTGACATTGACAAGGATACAGTTGACTGGGACCCGAACTTTGACGAGAGCCGGAAGGAGCCAAGGGTTCTGCCCTCAAGATTTCCGAATCTGCTTGTAAACGGTTCATCTGGTATTGCAGTAGGTATGGCGACAAATATTCCTCCCCACAACCTTCGTGAGACTATTGACGCCACAATCTGTCTGATTGACAATCCGGACGCCACACTGGACGACCTTATGAAGTATATTAAGGGTCCTGATTTCCCCACAAAGGGAATTATTATGGGAAAAGCAGGTATAAGGCAGGCTTATGCAACGGGCAGGGGAAAAATTATTGTCCGTGCCAGAACGGAATTTGAGGAATACGGCAGGGACAAGAGAATCCGCATTATAGTAAACGAGCTGCCATACCAGGTAAATAAGCGTCAGCTTATAAAAACAATCTCCGAGCAGGTAAAGGAAAAACGCCTTGAGGGCATAAGCGACCTTCGTGACGAGTCCGACCGCAACGGAATGAGAATAGTTATTGAACTGAAGCGTGACGCAAATCCTCAGGTGGTGCTGAATAAGCTGTTTACCCAGACATCGCTTCAGTCCAGTTTTTCCATAATCATGCTGGCGCTGGTTGAAAACCAGACCCAGCCTAGAATACTTACCCTTAAGCATATTTTGGAGGAATATCTCTCCTTCCAGATGGATGTGCTTACCAGAAGAACGAAATATGACCTTAAAAAGGCTCAGGAGAGAATTCACCTTTTAAAGGGACTGCTTATAGCTCAGGATAATATTGACGAGGTTATAAAAATTATCCGCGAGAGCTATGACGACGCCAGGGAAAACCTTATGGCAAGGTTCGGTCTTGACGAGGTTCAGGCACAGGCAATTCTTGATATGCGTCTTAAAGCGCTGCAAAGGCTTGACAGAGAGAAGCTTCAAAGCGAGTATGACGAGATAGAAAAGAAAATTGAATATTACATGGAGCTTCTTTCAGACCCGATAAAGCTTGAGGGTGTACTCAAGGAGGAGCTTATCCAAATCCGGGATAAGTATGGCGATGACAGAAAGACTGAAATTCAGGACGTAGAGGACGAAATCGATTTTGAGGACCTTATAACCCAGGAGGAGTGTATTTTCACTCTGACAAACAGCGGATATATTAAGCGTATCGCTGCCAGTGAGTACCGCAGCCAGGGCAGGGGAGGAAAGGGTATCCGAGCAATGAGCACAAAGGAAAATGACTTTGTCGAGACTGTATTTTCCTGCTCAAGCCATGATTATCTCATGTTCTTTACATCCTCCGGAAAGATGTTCAGAAAAAAAGGCTACCATATCCCTGAAGCGAACAGAACTGCCAGAGGAACTAACATTATAAACGTAATCCCCATTGAACCGGGAGAGCGGGTCACAGCCGTAATACACACCTCAGAGCTTGACAGTGATGGAAAAATTCTCAGCATGGTTACGAAAAACGGCTCTATTAAAAGGCTCAGGGCGGAGCAGTTTAAAAACGTCCGCTCCAGCGGAATCCGCGCCATCTCCCTTGAGGAAGGGGACGAGCTTGTTTCCGTTATCGAAACAAAGGGCAGCGACAATATCCTTATTGCCACCCATGACGGGCTTGCTATTTGCTTTAACGAGAGCGACGTCCGTCTTGTGGGCAGAACGGCAGTGGGCGTCCGTGGCATAAGGCTTAATAAGGGGGACTATGTAATCGGAGCTGTAAACGCCAGCATGGAGGGAACTCTCCTTACAGTTACGGAAAAGGGCTACGGCAAGCGCACGGAGATTTCCGAGTATATGCGTGGCGATGACGTGGCACGACGCGGCGGAAAAGGCGTCAAAAACTATAAGGTCACGGAAAAGACAGGCAAGGTAAGTGCTGTAAGAATGGTGACCGAAAATGAGGATATACTTCTTATATCCGATGACGGAACAATGATAAGAACCGGTGCCGAGACTGTTTCAGTCCTTGGCAGAGCCACCCAGGGCGTAAGGCTTATGAGAGTGGGCGAGGGTTCAAAGGTTATATCAATAACAACCACAGACAAGGCTTCGGAGGACAGCGGGGAAGAGCAGGCTGACGAAGAAGTTGTAACGGAAAATAACGGGTGACAGATGGAACAGGTGACTATCTACACTGACGGTGCCTGTTCCGGTAATCCCGGACCGGGTGGCTGGGCCGCCATACTCATCTCAGGAGAACATAAAAAGGAGCTGAGCGGCGGCGAAAAAGCCACTACAAATAACAAAATGGAGCTTATGGGTGTTATCTCCGC
>CALWYM010000091.1 GCA_944385775.1 uncultured Oscillospiraceae bacterium
AGCTGAGCTTTCCCGTGTTGGTAACTGTCCTGTCATACGCAATGGCAACGGCGTCGGCGGCAAAGCCCAAATCAAGCCAGCTGTCTATATACCGCTTCTCCGTGGCGGAAAGCTCCCTGTCACGGATTCCCATAGCCCTCGCCGCCTCGCTTTGGGCACTGCGGCGACGGTTTGCGTTCATAATATATTTTTCCGCTGCATCAAGGGAGAATATCCCCTCCCTCTCCCAGGAAAACGCAGCCTTTTCAACATACCTCATTGTGACGTTCCGCCCACGACGACCGCACTCCTCCTTGCAGTAGGACACAAGCTGAAGTATTACCTCGTAGGGCAGCCCCAGATAGCTGTGGATTCCGTAAAGCAGCTTTGTGTCCTCAGTGTTGAGGAATTTTCCGTAAATCTCCTGAACCGCCATTATAAAGGGCTTAAAGTCAGGATTTTCCTTTTCCTCCGCCACAACGTCCTCGGTGGAATATTTGGGCATTTCATCGGCAGGTTCCGGCGCAGGTCCCTTTGGCTTTTCCTTTGATATAACAAGTCCAAGGTTTGCCAGTACTTCCATGGCCCTGTCCATCTGCTCCGGCGTCCTACCCGTTTTTTCCGCGGCGTCCAGCCTGTCGTACCGCCCTCCGGCGTTTAATATATATATGTATAAAAGGGCGGCGTCGCCGCTTCCGCAGCCGATAAGCCGTCTGGCGTCCTCCCCGCGTATTGTGATAACCTCCGGCGCCGTAAGCACATAATTGCTGCCTGCCACAGGCGGCACCTCCTTTCTTCCATTACGTCACAGATAAACTTATTTTACCACATCTTAATTAAGATAACAATTATTTTGTCGCCGAGTTTTGTATTTTGGTGAAAAATGGATTTTTCCTTGACATATTAGTAATTAAAAGTATAAAATGGTAAAGTAAGGATTGCAGTGAGAAAGAGTTTATATAGCCGGTGAAGAGAGGGTGATGCAGAGCGGTAAACGGGCTTCAAATAGGGACATATTTCCTTCTGCCCCTTCTCCGTGGAAGTCTGCTTCGTTCCGCTAATGCATGGGTAGTCTGTTTTGTTTTAAGCCTGATTGTAAATAAAATTAGAAAAAACAGCAAAAAAGTTAACGCTGACAAGGCTGTGTAAAACGCAGCGGTACTGGCGAGAAAATATCTCTGCAATCCAAAATGGCACCAATAAAAGGTTCCGGCAAGCTTTGCCGGAACCTTTTAATTATTCTTTATACATACTTTTAAGAAGGGCGATTTCCGCCGCGTAGCCCGGAAGCTCGTTTGGGGTTTCAAGGTAAAATGGCAGCTCACGAAGGGCAGGATGGTTTATTATGCGGCTAAAGGCGTCAAGACCGATACTGCCGCCTCCTATGACCTCGTGGCGGTCCTTGTGGCTTGAAAAAGGATTTTTGCTGTCGTTTATATGTACGGCGCAAAGCCTTTCAATGCCGATAATCTTGTCAAACTCCTCAAGTACCCTGTCCAGGTTACCCACAATGTCGTAGCCTCCGTCATATATATGACAGGTGTCAAGGCATACCCCCAGCATATCTCCCAGCTTTGTGCTGTCTATTATGCCCCGTATTTCCTCAAAGGTGGCACCAATTTCGCTGCCCTTGCCCGCCATTGTCTCAATAAGCACCTTTGTGGACTGCTCAGGGCGAAGGACTATGTCGAGAGTCTCCGCAGTTTTGCGGACACCCTCCTCCGAGCCCTGTCCCACATGGCTTCCCGGGTGGAAATTATACATAGCACCGGGGATATATTCAAGCCTTGCCAAATCATCCGCCATTGTCTCCCGTGCAAATTCCAGTACCTCCGGTCTGGCGGCGCAGGGGTTTATTGTGTAAGGAGCATGAGCCAGGATTTTCTCTATGCCCTTCTCTGCCGCAATGACCTTATACTTCTCAATATCGGAAAAATCCACCGGCTTCGCCTTGCCCCCTCTGGGGTTTCTGGTGAAAAACTGAAAGGTGTTCGCTCCTATGGAAAGAGCCTCCTCCGCCATATGGACATAGCCCTTGGTGGCGGAAAGATGACAGCCTATTTTAAACATAATCTTCTCCTTATTAAAATTTCTTCCTTATGTTTATATTTTACCCCAAATCCGCCCCGTTACAAGTCTTTTTTATCCCACCCCCATGTTCTGAGCTATTTTGACCATATTTTCAGGGTAAAATTATTATTTTTTTGTTAAGACTATTCACATTCCAGTTAAATTGTGCTATACTTTAGCCAGTGGAGGAGCCTTCCTCTAATCGAAAGGAGCTGAAAGCAATGAGGTTCACATTCACAGAGAGAAAAATCCAGTCCTCCGATTCTTTAAGGGAGTACGCCGAAAAGAAAATCGGCAAGCTGGACCGCTATTTTAAAACTGAGTCAGATGCTTCTATCACCTTTTCCATTGAACGGGGCAGGCACATTGCTGAGGTCACCGTCAGAAACGGCGGTATGTTTTACCGCGTCAGCGAGTCTACCGGCAATATGTACGCCTCAATAGATTCGGCCGTCTCCTCTATCGAGCGGCAGATCCGCAAGAACAAAACGCGCCTTGCAAAGCGTCTTAAGGAAGTTCCCCAGCCTGAGGACCTCGGTTACCTTCCCGATGAGGAGGACGAGGAGGAACAGGAATTTAATATCGTCCGTACAAAACGCTTTTCCATTAAGCCAATGACCGTCGAGGAGGCTATTTTGCAGATGAATCTTCTCGGTCACGAGTTCTTTGTTTTCCGCAATCAGGACGATAACGAGGCATTCTCAGTTGTATATAAGCGTAAAAACGGCGGTTACGGTCTCATTGAAGATGAATAACCCCTCCGCCTTTTAATACATTTACTTCCTTTCCCATACCGTCCCGGTATTTCGCCGGGACGGTCTTTTTTGCGCCTTTCCGATTATTCTTACAATTTTTTCCTTCACCGTCAGTCTTCTGCCTTTTTCGCAGAAAGCAGGAAGTAAAATAATGGAAGTTTAAGAAATACCATGGCGGACGCTGGGAAGGGTTCCCGGGGTTTGCCACTGTACTGACTAAAAAAAGAAGAAAGGCTGGGATAAACAAATGACAGAGAAAAGTAAAAGACCGAAATTCAAATACATAGCCCCTGAAAGGCTTTCGGGGGAGGAGGGGCAGTTTCTTTCTCAGAAGGAGTACGAACTTTTCCGAAAGAGCGTCATGGAGCTGGGGGTAATTAACCCTGTGCTTGTGCGGAAAAGCTCAGGAAAATATACTGTTATAGACGGGCGAAAGCGGCTTAAGGCAGCCCTTGATATAGGGCTGGGAAAAATTCCGGCGCTGGTTTACAGGTGCGGGGACAAAACTGCTGACGAGCTTGCGCTAAGCTCCAACTGTCAGCGGTTTGAGGAAAGCTTTGTCACAAGGGCAAGGGAGCTTAAGTCGCTGTGTTACACCTACGGTATGCCCCTTGAGGACGGCGCCGCACTGGCGGCAATAGATTCCGCCGGGGCGACCACATTACTTCACACTCTGCGCCTTGGTGACAGGCTCCTTAACGCCATGGTAAAAGCCGGGCTTCGCACGGGTCATGCCCTTGCTCTTTTGCGCCTTGGTGACGACAGGCTCCGTGAAACCGCCCTTTGCGAAATGGCGTATTCCCAAATATCCGAAAGTGACGCCGCGGGCTACGTGGACAAGCTTTTAAACAGGGGTGAAAAGCCCTCAGGTGAGGAGAGCAAGAAGCTTTATGTTATGAACGACCTGCGGTTTTTCCTCAATTCCATAGGTCGCAGCGTGGAGCTTATCCGCACAAGCGGAGTGGACGCGAAATGCACAAGTAAATCAAGCGATGAGGGCATGGTGGTCACAATAAATATCCCCACTCCCTCCCAGAAGCTAAACGCGGGATAACCCTTGCCTTTCGCCCCGGGTGAGAGTTATAATGTGACAAAAAGGAGGGGCGGTATGTATATAAACAGCTTAAATCAATACCTGAAAAGCCGTTTCGGGCGAAAGGTGTATAAGCTTGCCCTGTCCTCCGGCTGCTCCTGTCCCAACAGGGACGGCACGCTGGGCATTTCCGGCTGTATATTCTGTGACGGCGCAGGCGCCTTTGCGGAAAAGGGTCCCATTTCCCTCCAGCTTGAAAGGGGGAAAAGGCGCATAGCCTCAAAGGTCGGGGAAAATCCGGGCTACATACCGTACTTTCAGTCATTTACAAATACGTACGCGCCGGCGGAAAAGCTTCGTCCAATGTTTTTGGAAGCCATGGAGCCGGATGATGTGGTGGCTCTTTCCATTGCCACAAGACCGGACTGTCTTCCGGGTGACATTATGGAGCTTCTGCGGCAGCTTTCCAGGATAAAGCCGGTATGGGTGGAACTGGGACTTCAGACGATTCACAGTCAGACGGCGGAGCTTATAAACCGGGGCTACCCCCTATCAGTTTACGATGAGGCGGTGGAAAAGCTGCACGACGCCGGGTGTGAGGTAATAACCCACCAGATTTTAGGTCTGCCCGGGGAGGACAAAGCCATGATGGCTGATACAAGCCGGTATATCGGAAAAATCGGCTCTGAGGGCATAAAGCTTCATCTGCTCCACGTTATAAGGGGCACGAGGCTTGAAGGTATGTGGAGAGAGGGAAAGGTTTCCGAAATGGATTTGTATGACTATATTGACGCTCTTATGGGCTGTATAAGGGTGCTGCCCAGGGATGTGGTAATTCACCGTCTTACAGGGGACGGCGACAAGAAGACTCTCCTTGCCCCATTATGGAGCGGTGACAAAAAGCGTGTGCTAAACGAAATAAACCGCGTTTTTCGCGAAAACGACCTTACCCAGGGCAGTCTGCTTTAAGTAAAACGAAACGGAGACTTGAAAATTCAAGTCTCCGTTTTTTTAAGCTTTTCAAGTACAGAAACAAAATAATCAGGCAGGGGACATTCAAGCTCCAGAAGCTTTCCGGTGGAGGGGTGGATAAAGCCCAGCCGCCTTGCGTGAAGGCACTGACCGGAAAGCCCCAGTTCCGGCTTTTTCGCGCCGTAAACCATATCTCCCAGTATGGGGTGACCGATATATGCCATGTGGACTCTTATCTGATGAGTCCGTCCCGTTTCAAGGCGGCAGGAAAT
>CALWYM010000092.1 GCA_944385775.1 uncultured Oscillospiraceae bacterium
GGATACCTGCGCGTTTTCCAGCAGTATATCCACGATCTGCGCCTGGATTATCCTGAGATTTTGCTGGCTTTCCAGAGTCTGCTTCATTACCCTCTGGTACTCCCGCCTGTCCGCCTGGGCTCTCAGGGAATATACGGCCGGTCCCTTGCTGCGGTTTAGCATACGGTACTGTATGCAGGCCTTATCCGCGGCTCTACCCATCTCTCCGCCCAGCGCATCAATTTCCCGTACCAGGTGACCCTTTGCTGTTCCGCCAATAGCCGGATTACAGGGCATATTCCCCACAGCGTCAAGATTAATAGTGAAGCACAGAGTACTCAGCCCCAGCCTTGCGCAGGCAAGCGCAGCCTCAATACCGGCGTGCCCTGCACCTATTACTGCAATATGATAATTTCCTGCTGAATATCCCATTTCTTCACCTGCCTTTTACGATTGGATATTTTATTATATACGTAAATAAAATGCAATACAAAATTTTAATATTTTCAGCCCCGTTTAAAGTTTATTTTACATACACAGCCCCAAGGTTTTCATATCCCGGGCGAGAGGAAACCCCGGGGTATTCACCCCAGGGTTTTTCTCATTATCAAATCATAATTTTTAATAAATGCCTTTACATTCAGCCCGTTTTCCATGCAGTGAAGCAGTATTTGGGCACAGGCAGCCGCGTCGCTCATGGCGTCATGGTGGTCAAGCTCTATGCCAAGATAGTCGCTTATGGTGTTAAGCCTGTGATTTTCAAGCTGTGGAAATGCTTTCCGCCCCATTCTGACTGTGCAGGCATAGCTTACGCTTCTGTGCCAGGGGATTTTATAGTACTCAAGGCATTTTCCCAAAACTCCCATATCAAAGGGCGCATTGTGGGCTACCAGTACAGCTCCTTCCATTATATCGCGCAGCTTATCCCAAAGCCGGGGAAAGGTGGGCTTGTCAGCCACCAGCTCCGGTGTTATACCCGTGAGCCTTATATTAAACGGCGAAAAGCTCTCCTCCGGGTTTATGAGAGAACAAAACCGCTCTGTCACCCTGCCTTTTTCCACAACGACTACACCTATGCTGCTCATACGGTCATTTTTAAAATTGGGCGTCTCCACATCGAAGACAACAAATCTTCCGCCCTCCATAGCTCTCTTTACGCTCTGGTATCGCAGTAAATGCAGCGGTAAACCTTGTTCTCCGGGTCAGTAAGGGTAAATACGTGGCTCAGCTCCTGCTCAATGCTTGTTATGCACCGGGGGTTGTGACAGAAAATAACGTTTTTCAGTGTTTGGGGAAGCTCTGGATGGCGCTTTTCCACGGTCTTGCCGTCCTTTATTATATTAACCGTAATCTCTGAACTGATATAGCCCAGAATGTCAAAGTCAAGGTCAATTACTGAGCTTATCTTGATTATGTCCTTTTTCCCCATTTTACCGCTGGTGGCATTCTTAATAATTGCCACTTCGCAGTCCATATCCTCAAGACCAAGTACCCTGTATAGCTCCATGGCCTTTCCTGCCGGAATGTGGTCAATAACCACTCCGTTTGTAATGGCGTCAATAGTCATATTTATTTAACCCCCAAAAGTTTAAGAATAAGAGCCATACGGATAAACTTTCCATTGAGCACCTGCTTGAAATAGCATGCTCTCGGATCGCTGTCCACGTCAACGGAAATCTCATTTACCCTCGGCAGCGGGTGAAGAATCCGCATATCCTCTTTTGCGTCCTTCAGCTTGTCCGCCGTAAGAATATAGGAATCCTTAAGTCTCTGATAATCGTCCTCACTGGCAAAGCGCTCACGCTGTATTCTTGTCATGTAAAGTATGTCAAGCTTTGGCATGGCTTCTGTAAGGGACGCAGTCTCCACATAGCTGGAGCCACGCCTGTCGAGAATATCCGTCTTAACGCTCTCCGGGATTTTAAGCTCCTCTGGTGAAATAAGTATAAAGTCCACACCGCTGTAACGGCTCATGGCGCCGAGAAGGGAATGAACAGTCCTGCCGAATTTCAAGTCTCCGCAGAGACCTACTGTCATGTCCGTAAGTCTGCCCTTTTCACGCTTGATTGTAAGAAGGTCCGCAAGAGTCTGGGTAGGATGATAATGACCGCCGTCGCCGGCGTTTATCACCGGGACAGTGGCGTACATATCGGCAACCAGCGGAGCGCCCTCCTTTGGGTGTCGCATTGCGATAATATCAGCAAAGCAGCTTATTACCCTAACCGTATCGGCAACGCTCTCACCTTTGGAGGCAGAACTGGAATCTGAATCGGAAAATCCAATTACGCTGCCGCCCAGCTCCAGCATGGCTGACTCGAAGGAAAGTCTTGTTCTGGTGCTCGGTTCATAAAAAAGGGTGGCTATTTTCTTTCCCTTAAGCTTCTGTGAGTATTTCTCAGGGTTTGCGATAATATCCTCCGCCACACCTATAAGCTCATCAATCTCAGAGACGGAGAGCTGCTGAATATCTATAAGACCGTTCATTTTTCTCCTCCAATCCAGCTTTCGTCAGACGGGTTGTCTCTGAATTTCAAAAGCCTTGATACGTCGGTGTCCTTAATATATCCGGTCTCAGCGGCGACCTTGACTATGGTATCGAAGTCTGAAAGGCAAACCGCCTTTACATTGGCTGCCGCAAGCCTGTCGGTGGCCTTTTTCATTCCGTAGGTGAATATGGCGGCAATACCCAGTACGTCCGCCCCTTCCTCCCGGAGGGCGTCAACAACGTCAATCACGCTGCCGCCGGTGGAAATAAGATCCTCCACCACTACTACCTTCTGTCCCGGCACAAGCTTTCCCTCAATACGGTTCTGACGACCATGGTCTTTGTTGCCGCCTCTGACATAGCCCATGGGAAGTCCCATAAGATGGGCAGTTATGGCTGCGTGGGCAATACCGGCAGTGCTGGTACCCATAAGCGCCTGAACATCGGGGTAATTCTCCTCGATAATCTTTTTCAGACCGTTTTCCACGTCGCAGCGCACGGCGTGGTCGGAAAGGGTAAGCCTGTTGTCGCAGTAAATCGGGCTTTTAATGCCGCTTGCCCATACAAAGGGCTCCTCCGGTCTTAAAAAAACAGCCTGAATTTTAAGCAGATCCTTTGCAATAAGCTCTTTCATTATTCTTCTCCTCCTACAAATTCTCTGACACATCTTCTGTATGCCGCCACCGGGTCCGCCGCTGCCGTAATGGGTCTGCCCACCACGATATAATCGGAACCGATTTTATTCGCCTGTGCCGGGGTCATAACACGCTTCTGATCGCCTACATCTCCGTCGGCAAAACGCACGCCCGGCGTTACGGTAAGAAATTCCCTGCCGCAGGCTGTGTGCACAGTCTCCGCCTCAAGGGGAGAACAGACAACGCCGTCAAGTCCTGCCGCCTTTGCGTTCTTCGCGTACTTCATAACCGTGTCGGCAACCGTTCCGCCGGTTATGCCCAGCTCATTTTCCATAACCTCCTGGGATATGGATGTCAGCATGGTAACGGCAATAAGAATCGGTCTTGTGCCGTCTTCTCTCGTAAGCCCCTCAACGGCAGCCTTCATCATTTCAATTCCGCCGCCGGCGTGAAGATTAGTCATATCCACGTCAAGCTCCCTTAAAACCGCCATGCTCTTTTTAACGGTGTTGGGTATGTCGTGAAGTTTAAGGTCCAGGAATATTTTGTGTCCCCTCTCCTTAATCGCCTTTACTATGGACGGTCCCTCCGCATAGTAAAGCTCCATGCCGATTTTGACAAAGGGCTTCTCCTCACCAAATTTTGAGAGAAACTCCAGCGTCTTTTCCCCGGATGCAAAATCACAGGCTACAATTACGTCCTTTCCCATCAGTGGGCACCTCCTATTATTTCACTTAAATTATCTATGCCAAGCTTCTCCATAACCTGGGGAAGCCGGTTTATTATATTCATGGAAGCGTAAGGGTCCTTAAGGTTCGCCGCCCCTACCTGAACGGCTGTGGCGCCGGCAAGCATCATCTCAATAACGTCTTCGGCGCTGGACACTCCTCCAAGCCCCATTATGGGCACTTTTACTCTCTCGTACACCTGCCACACCATTCTAAGCGCCACAGGGAAAACACATGGTCCCGAAAGACCTCCGGTGACATTTGCGATAATGGGCTTTCGCCTTCTAAGGTCAAGGCGCATACCCATAAGGGTATTTATAAGGCTGATTCCGTCCGCTCCGGCGTTGACGCATGCCTCCGCAATAGCCGCAATATCCGTTACATTGGGGCTCAGCTTCATGTAAACAGGTTTTTTCGTAACGCTTTTAACAGCCCGCGCAACCTCGGAAGCTCCCTCAGTTGTTGTACCGAAGCTCATTCCGCCGTTATGGACATTGGGGCAGCTTATATTCACCTCAATTATCTCCACCTGCTCCTCCTTGTCAATTCTCTCGCAGCAGTAGGCGTACTCGTCAACGGAAAAGCCGCTTATATTGGCGACAATAGGCTTTCTGAAAACCTTTCTCAGACGGGGCAGCTCCTCGGATATGACCTTGTCGATACCCGGGTTCTGAAGTCCCACGGCGTTTAAAAGTCCCCCCTCAGCCTCAGCAATTCTGGGGGTTGGATTTCCGAACCTGGGCTCTTTTGTCGTACCCTTGAAAGAAAGGGCGCCGAGGATATTTATATCGTAAAGCTCCGAAAATTCATAGCCGTAACCAAAGGTGCCGCTGGCGGGAATAACCGGGTTAGACAGCTTTACGCCTGACAGTGTTACCTCAGTATTTACCATATAATCTCCTCCTTAAAAAGCACAGGACCGTCCTTGCATATTCTCTTGCTGCCGTATTTCGTCTTGCAGGTGCAGCCCATACAGGCACCAAAGCCGCAGCCCATTCTCTCCTCAAAGGAAAACTGTCCGCTGGTGACACTTTTATCATACACTGCCTTCAGCATGGGCTCAGGACCGCAGACGTACACGTAGCTGTATTCTCCCACAGTATCCATTCCATCGGTCACAAACCCCTTTACTCCCACAGAGCCGTCGGCGGTGGCTACAACTGTCTCCGCACCCAGAGCCTCAAACCTTTCACGGTAGAATATTTCGTCCTCAGTATTAAAGCCCATTATTACAACCGGCTTCTTTCCCTCCTTTAAAAGCACCTTGCACAGCTCGTACATCGGAGGAACTCCAGCTCCGCCGCCGATAAGCAGCGGTCTTTCCCCGCTTTCCCCAAGACTGTATCCGTTTCCCAGTCCGGAGAGCAAATCCAGTTCCGCCCCGGCGGAAAGCCTTGACATATATTCGGTGCCCTTTCCCACAACCTTATAAATGATTGTAAGGGAACTCCTTTCCACGTCGCAGACCGATATTGGTCGTCTCAGGTAAAAGCCCTGAAGCTCAATATTCACAAACTGTCCCGGGGCAGTTATGGCGGAGGTATCGCCGGAAAGCACCATTTCATAGGTGTTTTTTGCGATTTCCCTGTTGGAAACCACAGTAAAAATTCCTTTTTTCATCTTAAATCCCCTCTCTCCAAACTATTTCTCCGCCGAAGATTGTCATAAGGCATTTTCCGAAAACGCGCCAGCCCTCAAAGGGTGTTGACTTTCCCTTAGACAAAAACTTCTCCGGCTCTACGGTAAATTCATTGTCAATATCGAATATGGCAATATCAGCGGGGGCATTGAGGGCGATTCCCTCGCCGCCGGGAAGACCGAACCTGCGCTTTACATTAACGCTCATCAGCTCCACAAGCTTTCCAAGCTCCATTATCCCTGTTTTTACAAGTCCCGTATAGAGTACAGGGAAAGCACATTCAAGACCCACGATACCGTTTAAGCTCTTTGCCATGGTGCCCTCCTTCTCCTCCCGGGAATGAGGTGCGTGGTCAGTACATATCATTGTGATTGTTCCGTCCAAAATCCCCTCAACAAGGGCTTTTCTGTCATCCTTTGACCTGATTGGCGGATTCATTCTGAATTTTCCCTTATCCTCAATCATGGAATCGTCCAAAAGCAGGTAGTGGGGTCCCGTCTCACAGGTAACGTCGCCGCCCATGGCTCTTGCGCCGCGCACAGCCTCTACGCTCTCCTTCGTGGACACGTGGCACACATTATAGGCGCAGCCTGTTTCCATGGCAAGCTTTAAATCACGGCGTACCTGCTCATATTCGCTTGCGGGATTATTGCCAACCAGCCCGTGGCTTTTCCCAAAGTCACCGTCGTGGCAGCACCAGCCGGGAGCAAGCAGGCTTTCGTCCTCGCAGTGGGCTGAAATCACCTTGCCCAGTTTCTTTACTCTGACCATGGCGCGTCTCATTATTTCCCCGCTCTGAACACCCTTTCCGTCATCGGAAAATCCGCAGACCTTATCCGCCATACCCTCAAGGTCCGAAAGCTCCTGTCCCTTCTGGGAAACCGTAATGGCGCCGAAGGGATAGACGCCGATAACCGCGTCCCTTTCTATAATGTCAAGCTCTGCTCTGAGATTTTCCACGCTGTCCGGCACGGGGTTTAAATTCGGCATGGTGCAAACCGCGGTGTATCCACCGTGTGCCGCCGCCATGGACCCCTGCTTTATTGTTTCCTTATATGAAAAACCCGGTTCACGGAAGTGCACATGACCATCCGCCAAACCGGGAATGACTATTTTATTTTCTGCATCAACAGCAAAAAAGCCCTCAACAGGGCTGATACTGTTATCTATACGGCTTATAACACCGTCACTTAACATTATATCCAACTTTTTAAACTGTCCGTCAATAAATACGTTTCCGCCCTTTATAATAAATCCCATAAAGTCCTCCTTTCCGGAACACAAAAAAAGGTCCCTGCAAGCCGCCGCAGGAACACAAAGCACGGGACATTACCGTCCCTTGCACATACCACTATGCTCTCTTGCCGGCGGCAAATTGCCGTCTCAAAGATTTCTTTTACGTAAGTATAACAGTTACCCATGTTATTGTCAAGGAAAAAGGGACCAAAACTATTGCTTTTTCACGCAAAATGTTACAGCTTTTTCACTATATCGTCGGTACTGCCGCGCAAAAAAGGACGGCGGTTTTAACCCCGACGTCCCTTTTTATTGTCTGTTATTCGACTGTTTTCAAAGACTCCGCCATATGTATTTTCTCCACCTTACCCCTCATGTAGACATTTACAAGCAAAGCAAAGACGATAGTGAGCGCCAGTGAGTACACGTAGCTCTGGGGCTCTATAATATTGGGAAAGCTCATATTCTCCACATCAATTTTATAAAGCACAAAGTGGTGAAGCGCCACGCCCAGCGGCAAGCCTATAACCGCGGCAGCCAGAGACAGCAGAATATTTTCCTGAAGAATATAGGCATTTGTCTCCCTTGGGTAAAAGCCCAGAACCTTTACCGTAGCGACCTCCCTGTTTCTCTCGGCAATATTTATATTCGTCAGGTTATAGATAACCACAAAAGCCAGTGCCCCGGCAAACAGGATTATAAGGAAAATAATGTAGTTCATGCAGCTCATTGTATCGTCCACGGCGCCTCTCTTATCGGACTGAAGTGAAACTCCCGTTATTTCCTGATGTTCCAGCAGCTCCCTGGCCAGTTCTTCCCCTTTTTCCGTCAGTATATAAGCCGACCCCGGCTCCCATTCTCCGAAGTTCTCCTCATAGGTCTCCGCACTCATTATGGCATAGCTTCCTATGTAGTTTTTATAAATTCCCGACAGTGTCAGTTTCGCTTCCGTTCTGTCGCCGTCCATGACCTCAACCGTATCACCGGTAATAAGTCCGAGCTTTTCGGCAGCCCAGGAGGACAAAACTACCTCACCGCTTTCAGGGAATGTCACAGTCGCTCCTTCCGCGTTTTTAAGAGACATATACTCCCCGGGCAGCTCCCCATCAAAAGAAAGAAGCTGAACCGACCGCGAGCCTTCTTCCGTCATAACGTCAACCTGCTGCTCCTTAAAAAGCAGATAATTTTCCACTCCCTCGTCCCTGAGTATTTCCTCCACCGTCTCCCTGCCTCCGGTAAAGTCAATCTCCATATCGTAGCTTTGTATGTCGTCATACTGAAGCTTCCCCACAGGCAGCAGGGAATCCCGGACTCCGAAGCCCGTTACAAGCAGGGCGGTACAGCCGCTTAT
>CALWYM010000093.1 GCA_944385775.1 uncultured Oscillospiraceae bacterium
ATGATGCTCTATCAGGGAGATAAGCTGGTGCTGTTTTACGGGGAAAACTCCTGGAGCTATACGCGGCTGGGGAAAGTGGACAGCACAGAAAACTGGAGGGAAGAACTGGGAAATGGCAGCGTCACGGTTACATTAGAAAGACCGTGAGGGCATGATTCCCTCAGGTCTGCCGGAGGAGGAGTCGGGATTTATAATCACAATTTCCCTGCCGCTTTTTTTGGCGTAGTTTATTGTGTGCATGGTACCGCCTCTTGAGCCGTTATATACAGCAAAGAGCACCGAGGAGGCGTCCACCATGTACTTGTTCCGCTCCAGCATACACTCCGGCGTCCACCGGCTCTGAAGGACAGTCTGGTCGTCACACTGGGAAACAAGGTAAAAATAGCGCTCCTTTTGCTGAGGAGTCCAGCCTGAATACTGCCCCTCGCAGGGAATGGCGGCTTCCAGGGTCACGTCGCCGAAATCGTCACGAAGGGTGATGACGGCCTCGCAGAAATATGTGTCACAGCCCAGCGCCATACCGCATATAAAATGGTTAATGCCCGAATGGTACAGCGCGTTGCTTACATCGTATATCCGTTTTTTCAAAAGGACACATCTGGGGTCCTTTTCGTTATTCCTCCACGGAAGCTTTTCCGGTCTGTGACCGGTAAAGCAGCAGGTTTTCGCCGAAAGATACCGCCGTGTCAAAAAGCCTCACCTCTTAAACTGTTAATAGACCCATTATATCTTAAAAAGGGAATTATTACAAGGCGGTGAAATAAATCGGATAAATATGATAGGGAACCGTTGCGTCGGAAGAAAAAGGGTAGTATAATGACTTTCGTAGGCGGTACTTTTCCGCCTGCGGTAAAAACCTAATAGTGCGTCTTCGGGGCAGGGTGAAATTCCCGATCGGCAGTATAGTCTGCGAGCGCGGTAAAAGGCGTTGAATCGGTTTAATTCCGATACCGACAGTTACAGTCTGGATGGAAGAAGGCATAAGGATTAATCAAGGGGCGAGGTGCGTCCTTGAGAAGCTCCTTTTATACCTGCTTATCCACGGATGCACAGCAGGTATTATTTTTTTAGGAGGAGCTTATTATGAAAAGAAAAATTAAAACGAGAGACCTTGTGGTAACGGCAATGCTGTCGGCAATAGCCTTTGCGCTTATGCTGCTGGATTTTTCTCTGCCGGTAATGCCGTCATTCATCAAGCTTGACGTATCGGACCTTCCGGCACTTATCGGCGGCTTTGCGCTGGGTCCCGCTGCCGGCGTGGCAATAAGCTTTTTTAAAAATCTTCTGAATATTGCCTTTGAGGGCACCACCACGGCCGGGGTAGGAGAGGTGGCAAATTTTATTCTGGCAAGCTGTTTTGTTACCCCGGCGGCTCTGATTTACAAAAAGACTAAAGGACCGAAAAACGGGGAGAGCGCCAAAAAATCCGGCATAAGGGCGGCGCTTATAGGCTGCGTTACGGGAGCCGTCTCAATGGCGGTACTGAGTTTGCCCGTAAATTACTTTATAACCTATCCGGCGTATATTAAATTTTACGGCATGACCCTTGAAATGATAGTTTCAATGTACCAGGCAATACTGCCCTGGGCGGACAGCCTTATAAAGTGCCTTCTCGTTTTTAACGTGCCGTTTACTCTTTTTAAGGGCTGCCTTACTTCCGCTCTGGCGTTTTTAGTTTACAAGCGTATTTCCCCCATAATCAAGGGAAAATAAAAAAATCCCCTGTCCTTAACGGGCAGGGGATTTTTTTATTCGGTAACGTTGACCTGGATTGTAAGAACAAAGTCGTCGTTTCCTACGTTATCCGCAAATGAAATATAGATTTTTGAGGTGCCGGGGGAGAGGGCTGAAATGGTAAGAGAGGTTGTGGTCTTGTTTGTAAACTCGTTCCAGACCGCATTTACACTGTCGCCCTCAGTGTAGGAAATGGCGGATAAGGGCACAGGGCAGTTTGAGGAGATTGTTATAGTCTCCCTTTCGCCGACCTTAAGATTTAACAGAGTGCTGGAGGCGGTTATAATGGAAGCGCTTTTAAGCTCGTCCATGTGTCTTGTAATCTGCTCAATGGAGGTGCCGGAACCTGTAAGGCTAACTCCGCGAATTGAGTTTACCGGTACGCAGAAGTAAAGGCTGTTTCCGGAGGCAAGCATAGCGTACACAATACCCACTACCTCGCCGTACCGGTTTATGAGGGGACTTCCGCTGCTGCCCTGGGATATGGGCGCCGTATGCTGTATGCAGGGGTAACGCTCGTCGTCCAGCACTATGCTGGCGTTTGAGATAATTCCATCGGAGAAACTGTTGTCCAGCCCTGCGGGGGCGCTTACGCAATATATACTCTCACCGGGGGTGACGGCGTCGGAATCGCCCAGCTCAAGATAGGGGAAGTATGTGGCAGTCTCGCCGTCAGTGCTCTCCCTTGAGATACGGACAACGGCAACATCACGGAAAGCGTCGTAGTACAAAACAGACTGGAAAGGATAGACCTTACCGTCGCTTGTGACGGCGACGGCACAGTACATACCGTCAATGGCGTGGTAGCTTATTACGGCAATGCCGTCAGAGGTAATAAAGAAGCCTGAAGCGGTGGCTGAGGGCAAATCGTCCTCGTAGTCCTCCTTCGTCTCGTACTGCTTCATAAGGAATACGGCAGAGGCGCTGCGCTCGTAAATTTCCTCCGGGGTATAAACCTTTTTTCCAATGTTTACATGACCTGCAAGACGGGTGGAAACAAGCTGGGAATAGCTGACCGCGCCGGCGGAATAGAGCCTGTCCACAAGACAGTCATCGCTGTCTTTAAGCTTTGTAACAAGGGTGGTATAAGAGATAAGAGCCATATCCTCCCTTGTAAACTGTGAGGAGGCTGAATATTCCCCGTGAGTAAGACCTATGCTGTCGGAAAAGGCAATAGAGCTGTCCCAGGTGAAATCCGTGCCTTCACTGTATCCAAGAGCACGGAGCACAAAGGTAAGGTAGTCACGGACAAGGGCGTTTTCGCTTCCGCCGAAAAAGGTGGGGGAGACGCCATTTACAAGACCAATGCTGTCGGCATAGGCGGCGTATGGTTCAGCCCAGGTGCCCCTCACGTCCTCAAAATAACAGATTCCCTCATAGGCAAGGGCGTTTTCCTCATAGCCGAGAAGACGGATAAGCATGGCGAGAGTTTCGCTTCTGGAGGGAGTCCGGGTCAGGTCGGCGCCCTCGCCGGTGCCGTTTAAAAGACCCAGAGCTGTAAGAGTCTCAACAGCCTCGCCGGAAGTAACCGTTGCGGCGGAGCCTGTTAACGGGACAATACACAAAAGGAGACTGACAAGAGTCAGACCCGCTACAAATTTTTTCAGGGTTTTCATATGGAATGTACCTCTTTTAAAAGTAATATAATGATTTTATCACACTTAAAGAACGTTGTACACCATAAAAATTGTGAAATAATTGTTATGAAAAGTTATAAAAAAGCCATGTAATCTTTAGCCTGACAGGGTTCTTAACAAATTTCTTGCAAAAGATAGGCTGTAATGCTATACTTAACCGTGTGCAGACATTTCTTGGCTGCATATATGATGGACATTTATAAGAGAATAAAGGATTGAAGAAAATGAGAGTATATCACAATACCAGGCAGGGGGAGTACAGAAGCCCCTTCGGTGCTGTTCCTGCGGGTCAGAAAGTAACTCTTAAGATAGACGTATGGGAGATTTGGGAGCCAAAGGCAACTCTCAGAATCTGGATTGACGGCGAGGGAGAAACACTTATCCCCATGGAGGCTGAATACCGGGATGGGTTTGTGAGGTTTTCCGTGGAATATGAGAGGCAGAAGCCGGCAATCGTCTGGTACAGCTTTATAATTGAGGGACAGGGACAGTATGCCCGGTACGGCGCCAGAGAGGGGACTCAAGGCGGTGAGGGCACGTTGTACGGCTGTGAGCCGCCGTCCTTTCAGATTACGGTGTACCGTGAGAGGATTGTGCCGGACTGGTACAAGAAAGGCATTGTCTATCAGATTTTTCCCGACAGGTATAACCGGGGGACAGACTGGGAGAAAAACGCAGAAAGGGCGCTTACACTTCATAAAAACGGTCCTGTTCGCAGCGTCCAGAGGGACTGGTACGCATCGCCAAGGTACAAGAAGGATGAGAGGGGCAGAATGCGCCAGTGGGACTTTTTCGGCGGTACCCTGAAGGGCATTGAGGAAAAGCTTCCGCAGCTTAGGGAAATGGGAATTACCGTTTTGTATCTTAATCCCATTTTTGAGGCTGCCAGCTGCCACCGGTACGATACGGGAAACTATATGGAGATAGACCCGTTTTTGGGTACGGAGGCGGATTTTGTAAGCCTTTGCGAAAAAGCGGAGGAAAACGGCATATCAATAATACTGGACGGCGTATTTAATCATACTGGCTGTGACAGTATTTATTTCAACAAATACGGAAACTATCCCCAGCCCGGTGCCTTCCAGCGCAGTGGCAGCCCCTATGACAGCTGGTACACATTTGATAATTCGCCGGTAGGCTATGAGAGCTGGTGGGGAGTGGGCGACCTTCCCAGTGTAAGGGAAAGCGACCCCGGTTACCGCCGGTTTATTTACGAGGGCGAGGACAGCGTCGTGCGGCGCTGGCTCCGTCTGGGGGCAAAGGGCTGGCGGCTTGATGTGGCGGATGAGCTTCCCGATGATTTTATTGCCGGGCTGAAAAAAGCCGTTTTGGAGGAAAAGCCCCGGGACGGTCTTGTTATCGGAGAGGTATGGGAGGACGCCTCAAACAAGATAAGCTACTCCAAGCTTCGCTCCTATCTTTTGGGAGATGAGCTTGATTCTGTT
>CALWYM010000094.1 GCA_944385775.1 uncultured Oscillospiraceae bacterium
AGAATTGCTGCCTTTATGCAAACTCTGCCCTTCAGTTCAAGCTAATTTGTGACCAGTATAACTGTGATGTAGTTCTTGGAGTTCATCCCCATAGGTGTGATCTTTTTGAGAAACTTGAGCTTAGAAATACAAATCCTGATGGACCTAATCCGTTTATTGTGGGAGCTGAGGGCGTTCGCAATAATCTGCATACCAGAGCCAGCGAAGCCCTGGCTGCTGCAAAAGCAATGGTAGACCAAATGTAATCTCTAAAATACTCCTTCCTCTTTTTTGCGTAAAAAATATGTGAAGCAGAGAAATCTCTGCTTCACATATTTTTTCTGTTTTTGTTGGAGTAAAGAGATTTTGCTGTAGCAATAAATTTTTTTACTGAGTCGTACATAACGTCCTCTTTTCTCCATACGAGGGCTACGCTGCCTTTATCGTATTTTTTAAACTTAATTCCTACAATTTTAGGATTTTCTCTTGCTACATCTCCGGGAAGGAAACCGGCTGCAGCGCCCTGCTCCACAAACCGCTCAACAGTATACATCTGAGATGTATAGTGAATTATATTTGGCACAAGCCCATTTTCTGCAAACATTCTTTTTGTACTTTTAGTAGGCGAATACTTGTCATTTAACATCACAAGGGGTTCCGCTGCCATTTCCTCCAGTGTTACCTCATCTTTTTTCGCAAGTGGGTGATCCTTACTAACACAAAAAAGAAAAGACTCAAAAGTTCCTAGCCTATAATAGTCGTAATCACTACTCCCATGTTCATCAAAGTATCTCCACGGTCCCGTTATAATCACATCTGCCGCCCTTGAATCCAGCATGGCAAAAAGAGAATCTGTAACATCTTCCTGGGAGAAAACCTCAATTTCCGGGTAGTTAATATGAAATTGTCGTCGAATTTTGGGAAATACATGGTTTCCACTGAAAGTGGAAATACCTACTCGTACAAACCTGCGTTCCATTGAAAGTTCCTTGATTATATAGTCAAGTCTTTCCATACACTGTAATATGTAGGAAAGCTCATCCCACAAAATTTTTCCCTTTTCCGTAACTACCAAACTGTTACCACGCCGCACAATAAGAGGTACACCGCACTCGCTCTCAAGCTCCCTTACAGCTTTGCTTACCGCAGGCTGGGACACATGAAGCTCTTCCGCCGCCTTTGTATAATTCCCGTATTTGCACACCGTACAATAATATTGTATTTGGTTAAGAGTCACAGTCGTCACCTCATTAATTATAAAAATACACTAATATTATAATCCTTTTACCCACAAATGTCAACAAATTGACTAAATACGTAAGCTTAATTACAAAAATCACGGCAGAAAATAAATTTCCGCCGTGATTTTCAATATTCTGCTATTTAGCTTTCCATCTGCTTTCCTAAAAAGCCGGAAACTGTCTGGGCAAGCTTAATCTCAACTTCTCCCACAGTGCTGTCGCCGTCTGTAAAGAAAGCCACCGAGCCCATTACATCTCCCTCAGAGAGAATTGGCGCCGCCACAGTTATGGTGTACTTGTCGGTACTGTCGGAAACTGCCACCTTTTTCTCTCCCGGCTTCAGATGATAAAGCTGCCGCGCTTCCATAAGCTTTTCAAGTTCGGCGCTTACCTGCTTCATATAAAGCTCCCTTTTGGGTGCCCCGCAAACTGCAATCACCGAATCCCTGTCTGTTATAACCACAGGAAGACCTGTTGACTTTGATAATGTGTCACACATATGTCCGGCGAAGTCTGAAAGCTCGCCCATGGGCGAATACTTTTTGAAAATGACCTCTCCGTCCTTCTCTGTGAAAATCTCCAAAGGGTCGCCGTCCCTAATACGCAGCGTACGGCGTATCTCCTTCGGAATGACTACTCGCCCCAGATCGTCTATACGACGGACTATGCCTGTTGCTTTCATATATTAAAACTCCTTTTCACAATTTGATGGCGTGGAGTTAGTATGTGGAAAAATCAAAATATTATACGAAGCTTTTTCCTATTTATTATAACCTGATTATTTTACTTGATTAAAAAGCAAAAAGCTGCGGCAGAGCCTTACTCCCTGCCGCAGTTTATTTATTTAACCCTGTCAATAATCGCCTTTCCCAGCTTTTCGCCTACGGTTTTTAAAAACTCTCTCTCCCGGGACTGTGTATTTACCTCCGGGTCGGAAAACATAAGATAAATATAAAAGGGCGGAAAATGGCAAAGCTCAAAATCAAGCACATCTGAAATTCCGCTTACATCTGTAAGAAGTGAAAACTCATGTCCACCGGGAGTATAAAAGTACACAGGGCGACTCATATCTATGCCTGTGGAGAGAAACACTGGAGCGACTATGCTGTCCTCCAAATAAGCTCTCCCGCTGACTGCATAAACCTGCTCCCCGGCTTCCCCGACGGCTGACCTGACAAGCTCGTCAAAGCTTTCCTCCACAAATACCTTTCCGTACTCTCTCATTATATACCCGGTTACAAAGCCCTTTCTTCTGCCCTCAAAATATTCCGAAACCTGCGGAAAGCTTTTATCCAGGCTGCTCCCTATACCCTCATCGGAAAGGACATGCCGAAGACCATCGTCAATAACCTTAAAATTAATACTCCGTTTTGTAAGGGAGGAATAATATTTTTCGTTTAAAAGCAGCTCAGACAGCTGTCTTGATATAACAAGGCTTCTGTCCCGCCCGTAGAAATCACGGTAATAAATCTGTTTAAGTACTGTCATAAGCCATGAATCGTTCCACTGAACCAAATTACCTTTAGTGCGCTCTCCACCTGTTCGCTCCCCGGCTCTCATAGGGTGCCACAATCCAGAAATATCAAACGGAATAAGCCCCTCCGCCTCCGCCGCAGAACAATCTTCACCAGAGGAGAGATAGTCAAGTATCAGCCCGCAGACAGTGGACTGAAGCAGATAGTCCGTTTTCTGCACATGGTGATGAAAAATAATATCCTTATAAAGGTTATATCTCCTCTTGAAAAAATCTTCCACCGTTGAAATCGCCTTAATGGGAAAACAGAAATAAAAGCCCATTTCAGGCTGTTTTTCTCTTTCCCTGATACGGTAAAGACGCATATCAGGCAAAAGCCTGTTATAGTCAATTTTCCCCACGTCAACGCCGGAATTTACATAGTCTCTTGTTGTATAATCCAGTCTGTCAGCGTCAACGCTTGAATCCATTATCCTGTGAAGAGACGCGAAAAAACGTCTATCCTCAAACATATAAAGTACACAGTGGTATACTATTATCCCGAAAAGATTTTCAGACAGTTCCTGGTCATCGCTTCCGCTTTCAAGGGGCTTTACCGTTGAGGAAAGAACGCTTTCGGAAATCATGCTTCCCATCTGCTCATGGAGCTTTTTAACCCTTCCTGTATTATCTTTGGAAAAGAACGGGTCCATGACCTCCAGAAATTCCTTTGCCCTCGGAGTAAGCTTCTCTTCCTGACGTCGCTTTAAGTTCACCTTTTCATAAGCGTTTTTAAGGGCAAACTCCACTATATGGCTAAAGGGCGGATGCCCTATGTCGTGAAGCAACGCCCCGGTACGAACTGTTTCCATCAGTATAAGCTGTAAAAATCTCCAGTCACCTGAAATGTTGCTGGGAATAAATGAAGCCCTCAACTCATCAATTTCAATATACCTTAAGTCACTTATTGTAAGATTTCCTCTGTCCGGAAAATATATTTCCGGCTTAAATGACGTATTTCCCCTGTTTATATCGTCAATTATTTCCTGAATTTGTTCCGTCGCCGCGGCAAAAAATTCCTCTAAATCTTTTTTTCTGCTGTTCAGCACCGAGTAATAAAAAATATCCGAAGATATTTTCATAGTACCGATTGAATGCTCGTAACGCTTTGTTCTGTTAGACGGAAAGGTAAGGTAAGAGGTGGAATTTTGATACACATCGTGGAGCCTGTTAAAGGCGGCGGTGGATATTATGCCCTTTTCGTAGGCAGTCATACGAATAAGCCCGTGGATTGAATCATTTATGCTGGTTCCCTTTGACATGACCATCAATTCCTTTCATGCTTTACTGATTAAATTATACGATAACTTTCAGTCTTGTCAATGAATTTAAGGCAAAAATGACCCGTACCTTTAATCGGAGGTACGGGTCATTTTTTATTTCATTATCAGCTTACCCGGCATGATGCTGCTGTATTTGATAAAGCTTTTTGTAAATACCGTCCTGCTCAAGAAGCTGCTGATGTGTTCCGGACTCTCTTATTTGTCCCTTATGCATAACGATAATATTATCCGCGTGCTGAATTGTGGACAGACGATGAGCGACCATAATGGTTGTACGCCCTTTCATCAGAGTTTCCAGCGCTCCCTGAATTAAAAGCTCCGTCTCAGTATCTATATTAGCCGTAGCCTCGTCCATAACAAGAATTTTTGGATTATACGCCAGGGTTCTCGCAAAGCTGAGAAGCTGACGCTGTCCTGCCGAAAGTGTAGAACCTCTCTCAGTTACAGGCTCATCGTAGCCGTGAGGAAGATTCTTTATAAAGTGGTCCGCATTTACGGCAACGGCCGCGTCCTTAACCTGCTCATCGGTTATCTCATCGTTCATAAGCCGGATATTGCTCTTAATATCGCCGGTAAACACAAAAACGTCCTGCTGAACCTGACCGATTGCCTTTCGTATCTGCTTTGTGCTCAGGTGACGCACATCTACACCATCAATAAGTATCTCGCCCTTTTGAATGTCATAGTACCTGCCGATAAGGTTAAGTATTGAGCTTTTTCCCGCTCCGGTAGCGCCTACAAAGGCAACCTTTTCACCGGGATTTATGGTAAAACTCACGTCCTTCAAGACGTAGTCATTACCCTCATATGCAAACCACACGTTTTTAAACTCAATCTTTCCCTTAATGTCATCTAGTATTACAGGCTCCTTATCCTCAACAATGGTGTTCTTTTCATCAAGGATTGTAAAAATTTTCTCCGCTGAGGCAAGGGCGTTTTGAAGGGTGGAAAACTGCTCCGCCAGCTGCTGTATTGGCTGGAAGAAGGAATTTATATAGTTTACGAAAATATACATGGTTCCCAGCGTCAGAGCGCCGTCAAGTACGAACCTTCCGCTGAGATAAATTACTGACGCCAGCGCAAAGTTTGATATAACAAAAATAATGGGACGGAACACTGAAAACACAGTGATATTCTGCATTTGAGACTTATACAAGTCCTCCGTCTTTTCCTCAAACTCCTCCTGCTTTTCCTTCTCTCTGGCAAAAATCTGTATAAGCTTCATGCCTGAAATGTTCTCGGAAAGGAAGGTATTAAGCAGTGAAACCTTTGTACGAAGCATACGGTATATTTTCCTCGATATTTTTCTGAAAACTACCGTTATGCCGAAAATCACCGGGATAAATAGAAAACATACCAGCGCAAGCCGCAGGTTTATGCTTATCATAACCACCGCATATCCAATTATAAGTACAGTATTTCTGAACAGCTGCACAATTACGGTGGTATACATCATGTTAAGACCTTCCACATCGTTTGTAACCCTTGTGACAATACGTCCCACAGGGGTTATATCAAAAAAGCGTAAAGGCAACGTATGTATGTGTTTAAATATTTCCTGGCGGATAGTGTAAATTACAGTCTGACCTGTCAGCTGAAGCAACCACGTCTGACCAAGATTGCAGAAAAATGTCATTATCAAAACTCCGCCGTAGAGTATTGCTATCTTAACTACACCGGAGAGATCATTTTTACGAAGCAGCTTAAGGTCCTCCGTATCCATAAGCTGACCCACATAGTCAGTTCCGGGAAGCTCAAGTACGGTATCGTCAGGTGCGCTATTTTCCACGGTACCTGACGCAATCTCCTTTATCTTGTCAAGGTCATCTTCCGAAAGATCACGGAAAAAATAGTAGCTGTCGTTATAATACACCATATAGGCAAAGGTATCAGCTGTGTCTTCCTCATATTCCTTTGTAAGGTAAAGCCCGTCATAGGACACCTGAGCCTGCTCCTGATCTACGTAGGCATATTCCCTGTCATAGCCTTCGATATAGTCATCAATGGCAGTAGCGATGAGCATAGGTCTTATAAGGTCAAGACCGGTGATTATCATAATGAGCACAAGGCACACAAAGATAATCTTGAGGTGGGGCTTCATGTAACCGAAAAGCCTTGGGAAAATATCTCCCACATAGGAGGTTTCATGGGTTTCTTCAATTATTCTTGCCATACTAAAAACTTCCTTACTCTGTCATCTGAAGCTGAGCTTCAAGCTGCTGCTTTTCAACCATCTTCTTAAATATGCCGTTACGGGCAAGAAGCTCATCATATGTACCATACTCGGCAACCTTTCCCTCGTCCAGAACCATAATATGGTCAGCGTTCTGAACGGTAGACACACGGTGGGCAATCATAATCGTGGTTTTGCCCTCCCTGATGCGCTTGAGATTTTCAAGAATGGTTTCCTCAGTATCCGTATCAACAGCGCTTAGCGCGTCGTCAAGGATAAGGACAGGACTGTCCTTTAAAATTGCCCTGGCAATGGAGCTGCGCTGCTTCTGTCCGCCGGAAAGAGTTACTCCACGCTCGCCTACCATGGTATCATACTGCTCGGGGAAATCTACAATGTTATCATGTATATCTGCGTTTTTACAGGCCTCTATAATCTCGTCCATAGTAGCGTCCAGCTTGCCAAAGGAAATATTCTTTGCCAGCGTATTGGAAAACAGGAAATTATCCTGGGGCACATACGCAATATTCTCTCTGAGGACCTTAAGGGGTATCTTCTTAATGTCGTGACCGTCAAAGGTTATAGACCCCTTAGTAATATCGTAGACCCTGCAAAGCAGGTTAACAAGGGTGGTTTTGCCCGCTCCAGTTCTTCCCAGAATGGCCAGCGTCTCACCCTTTTTAATCTCAACAGAAATATCATGGAGCGCATCAGGCAACGTATCTCCATATTTGAAGCTCATATTGTCAATATTTATCTCACCGGAAAGTGTCTCAACCTTGTCAGGCTCCTTGTCATCTTTTATGTCTGGAACCTGGTCAAATACCTGATGAATTCTGTTAAGACCAGCTATGCCCTGAGATATGGATGTAATACTGTCACCCAGCGCCAGCATGGGCCATACAAGAGAACCGATATATGAATTAAACGCAACAAACCGTCCGAGAGTAATCTCACCTATCATGGTGAAATATCCGCCGAAAATTATAGCAATAACGTAGGTCGCTCCTACAAGGATATTAAGGGTAGGTCCAAAAACAGCATTAAGCTTAACAACGTCAAGGTTCGCCTTCTTGTTGGCGGCATTTACCTTTTGAAAGGCGTCAATCTGTTCCTTTTCCTGTACAAAGGCCTTTATAACACGCTCTCCGGAAATGCTCTCCTGCACCTGGTCAGAAAGCTTCGCAAAGGCTTTTTGCTTTTTGCTGTACCGCTTTTCAATCTTTTCACCATAAAAATAGCCGAAAACAGCTATCACACTCATGGGAATCAATGTATAAAGGGTAAGAGTTGTGCTTACGTATGTGCTCATTTTATAAAGAACCATTATCGTAAGCACAATAGAGTCAAAGCTTGACACAATCGAGGGACCAATGGCCTGTATCAGAGCATCCATATCGTTTGTAAAATAGCTCATAAGATCGCCGGTCTTATTCTCATTATAATACCGCTGGGAAAGTGTCTCCATCTTGGCGAACATTCTGTCTCTCAACGTGCGCTCGATCTTCCTTGATGAGCCAAATATGCAGTGTCGGTATATAAAACGTCCCAGCGCCACAACAATTCCACAGCTTACAATTTTCAAAGCATAGGTCAAAAGTCCTCCGCCGTCCAGTGTATGACCAGTTAATTCATCAATTACCTCACCGGTAAACTGTGAAATAAACAGGTTGACATAATCCACCACGGCCAGCATGGCAAGCCCAAAAAGATAGGCAATGCTATACCTTGCCAAAAGGGGACTTAAAACTTTCGTCCTCTTCTTTTCCATTTTTTCCTCCTGATTCGCCAATTTTCTACTGATTACAGTGTTTTATCCCTATTATTTTCCCGTTTACAAACGCACACTTGATTATACTCTAATAAAGAAGCAAAGTAAAGAGTACTTACTAAGAAAATATGACAAAAAATCAATTAGATAAACATTAATATTTCACAAAATCACTGCAAATGTACTAAGCTACCATATTTTTTTACTTATTTGAATATTATCTGGCACTGTCACTGCAAGAATGCTACTTTCAACATTTCATATTGTATTAGTTTTTAAACTGTGCTAGAATTATCAAGCAAGGTTTTACGTTAACCTGTTTAACTTTTTGGAGGTGCAACAAAATGTCTGTTCCATCTGATCCCTTTATCCTTTTAAGCTATGTAAACACTGCTCTTCGTGACCAGTACGACTCACTGTCACATTTGACCGAAGATCTCGACATTGACAGAACCTGGCTTGAGGAGAAGCTTGGCTCTATCGGATATACTTATGACTCACAACTAAATCAGTTTAAATAATTCAAAATTTAACTGCTATTTCCCTTAATAACTCTTGTTTTCACCTGCCTTTGTGTGATATACTCTATGTAACAATTCAGGAAAAGGAAGCAGTATAGATGCAGGAAGGAAAGAAAAAAATAATAGTTATAGGGCATAAGAATCCTGACACTGATTCTGTGTGCTCCGCCATAGCCTACTCCAACCTTAAAAATCAGATTTCCGATAATAATATATATGAGCCCTGCCGGGCAGGAGAGATTAACCAGGAAACAAGCTTTGTACTTCAAAAATTCGGCGTTCCGCTGCCCAGGCTTTGCCAGGACGTGCGCGCCCAGGTTCAGGATATTGACATACGTGAAATTGCCGGTGTAGATGGAAAGATGACAATGCGCCGTGCCTGGGAAACTATGCGCGACCAGGACATAACCTCACTTCCCATTACCTGTGAGGACAATAAACTTGCCGGTCTTATCACCCTTCAGGATATAGCCATGGCCAATATGGATAATCTTGACGCTTCCTCTCTGAGCCGCGCAAGGACCAGCATAAAAAATCTTCTTGAAACACTAAACGGCGAGTTGGTTGTTGGCGACCCTGAAACGGTTTTTGATCACGGAAAGGTGATTATCGGCGCTGGAAGCCCAGAGGTTCTGGAGTCCGCCGTTGACAAGGGTGACATAGTTATCCTTGCAAACCGCTATGATACACAGCTGTGCGCCATTGAACTTGAGGCCAGCTGCATTATTATCTGCATGGCTCAGTCCGTGGCAAAGACCATTATAAAGCTTGCCACCCAAAATAATTGTGTCATAATCAAAACCCCTTATGACACCTATACTACAAGTTACCTTATAAATCAGAGTGTGCCGATTGAGCACTTTATGCAAAAGAGTCTACGTACCTTTGCTCTTTCCACTCCGGTGGAGGAGGCGCGGAAGGTCATGGGACAGGTGAGATACAACTACTTCCCCGTAGTGGACGAGGACGGTCTTTACCGAGGCGTTATTTCAAAGCGTAACTTCCTCAACCTCAAGAGGAAACAGCTTATTCTTGTCGATCATAATGAACGCAGTCAGTGCGTTGACGGCTTTGAAGAAGCCGAGATCCTTGAGATTATTGACCATCACAGGATTGGAAGCACTATTGAGACGGCAAACCCTGTATATTTCAGAAACCAGCCTGTGGGATGCACCTCCACCATAATACACAGTATTTATAAGGAGCAAGGTGATGAGATACCACCGTCCATTGCCGGAATAATGTGCTGCGCCATACTTTCCGATACTTTGGCGTTCCGCTCCCCAACCTGCACCAAGGCAGACGAAAACGCCGCAAGGGATCTTGCCGAAATTGCCGGAGTTGACATTCACGCCCTTGCAAACGAAATGTTTGAGGCTGGCGAGAGATTGGCAGACAAAACGGCTGAGGATATTTTTACCCAGGACTACAAGGTCTTTGTCAGCGGTGACAGCCAGTTTGGCGTAGGTCAGGGAAGCTATGTAAGCTCCGCCAGCCGTGACCAGGCAAAGGCGATTCTTCAGCCGTACCTTGCAGACGTTATGCAGCGTGAGAATATTGACATGGTATTCTATATGCTCACAAGCGTTGTGGAGCAAAGCACCGATGTGATTTATGCCGGAGAAAACGCTGAGGCAGTTCTCCGCCGTGCCTTTAATATTGAACCCGTTAATGGCGTTTTCACCCTTGAGGGTGTTGTTTCACGGAAAAAGCAGTTTATTCCGGCTGTAATACGGGCTATAAACAGCGAAGACAGCGAGGAAATGTAAAAACTTCGTCTTAAAATTTTTAAAAGGAAAGAGGTCTATTGCCTCTTTCCTTTTTCATTTCCATACAGCAGTAAAGATACCTTGAAGGATTTATCCTGTTAGTATATAATTGGATTGTATCTTACAAAGGAGTATGTCTGCGTATGAAGATTTTTTTGTTTGGTGAACTTACGACAGAAAATATTGTTAAAATTTGTCCTGAGTGTACGGTACTGGAAAAATTATCTGTTTTCGGTTATGACGCCTGCATAAGCGATAGGGGGCGTTCATATATAAGGAAAGGCACAGGCTCTGTCAGCGGATTTGTCATTGATGTCAGCGGAATTGACCTTTGGCATTTAGATCAGTGGAAAGGTGTACTTTTGCTTCAAAGAAATAAGCTCACAGACAAACAGGAGGAGATCTTTTCTTACTTCTCCATGTACGATACTGAAATTGAAGGAAATGGCAACATCGCCGGTGAAACTGAAATCGACGCGTTCAGGGACAGATTTTTAAATAACAAAAGTCTAAAAATGGCTGATATTCATTTACTTATTCCCGGGCATATCAGTATTATATCACAAAATAATGAGACAGTTTGCCTTGGCAAAATGCTTCAGGATAGCATACGCTTTGCCAGCCAAAGTGAATTCAAAAGTGATTTTTTTAAGGATTGCAAACGTTATACCCTTGGTTCTGTGGAAATTAACTATGGCGACGGCGTCTTCCAAAGCGCGGTTTTGACTCTTATGTGCCATAACGGCACCCGACTTTGCGTTATGGACATTTATATTCCAGCCATTGAGGTATCTACCCACAGGCTTTTATTTCGTTACTGCGGCGGTACTCTTAAGCTTAGGTACAAAGGTAAAGAGGTAAATATAAACGAACTGTGTAAAATGGTGGGGATAACTCAGTACGGCTGTCAGCGCAGCCTTGTGTTTTCCTATGAAAAGCTCGATGAGGAGAGACTTCTTAACCTTCTCGTAAATGAGGAAGAACCCATGGGCAAAATTATAGGCTCCTATTTTAAAAACGTTATTTCAAATAATCTGGCTCAGTATGATACAGCTGAGGTGTACGCCACCGAGGTCACAATGCTTGAAATGACAGACAGGGTTGAAAATGACGTTACAGCACGAATTGGAACCCAGGCGCTGGAAATATTCTTTGTGGAGATGCTGCTTTTACAGGATGCCGCGGTAAGCAAAATGTATGACTGCGTACAAAAAGAGATAGCTGCCGAAAGGGAAAATCCCCTCCGCAAGGATGCGGACAAAACCATAAACGAGCTGGCGGACGATTCAGCTTATGCCATAAATTTTACGGATTATCAGCAGTTTTATTTTCCTACTGTCCGTGTATCTGCTGAAAGCGTGGCGAAAGCCTTCGGTATAGACAGCATACGGGAAAAGTATTCCCAAAACAAAGTTCTCCTTGAACAGATGATAAAGAATCACGAAGCTGATATTGCAAAAAAGGAAAACAGTATAAAAAACAATCTGCTTGTAATTATCACTCTTCTTTCCGGAACAGAAACGATATTCGGCGCATTTAATGCAATAACAAATTCAGCCTATGAATCTGTCGCGTACTATGTATCCCTTCTTGTAATGCTCGCAGGCGTCCTTATCTATTTAGGCGCCACAGCAATTATACGCCGCAGAGCAATAAAACAGGCTAGGGCAAGATTAATGGAAAGGCGGTATGAAAATCAGATATGAGTAATACCACTATATTTAGCAATATCCATCTATACAATGATTCGGCAGTTGCGGAAAATGGAAAATTTATGGCTGTCAGCGACGGTATTGTCAACTACATAGGCAGTACAATGCCGGAAATAGACGGTCCCTTTGAACTTGTTGAGGGAGGATACGTTTCCAAGCCATTTTGCGATTACCACTATCATCTGCCGGGAAGCCAGCTGTATGACACTTTCGGTGTTAATCTGGTACGGTGCGGTTCAGTTTCTCGGTATGAGGATTATTTAATATCAGCAGGAGAAAACCTTAAAATTGTCCGGGGCTTTGGCTGGGATATAGAGTCCATGAGGCAGTTTTTTTCCCGTCCCGGGAGCAAAACTCCGCTGGAATTTTTAGACGGGATTTTCCCGGACAAGGTCGCAGTGCTTTTTTCCTTTGACTTTCACAGCTGCTGGGTAAACAGCGTGGCACTACGCGGTCTTGAGAAAGAGGGAATCAGCAGCTCATTCAAGGACAGTGAGATCCCTCACGGATCGGAATGTATATTGCATGAGGATATTGCGGATAAAATATTTGAATCGAAGCGATTTAGTTTTAGCTCTGAGGAAATAAGGCAGGCAATCCTCATTCAGCAAAAGACCTTTATTGAAAAGGGTATCACAGAGCTTAATACTCTTATGTTTATTGGTGCCGGATACAGACAGGTACTTAGCGTATTAAATGACCTTGACAAAGCCGGCGAGCTTAAAATTAAAATTAACTATGCTTACACTGCTTACCCGAGGCAATCCATTGAAGAAATACAAGACGGCATAAAAATGAGTAAAACATTTCAGAGTAAACATTTAAAGCTTGTCTCTACAAAGATTTATCTGGACGGTGTTATTGACAATCACTCTGCTTTTCTTCTCGCACCCTATGAGGACAAAAACGTAAGAGGAAAATGCCTGTGGTCTGAAAACGCTCTTAATAAGGTTATACAATGCTCCCTGGAGGAAGAGCTTCCCGTTCATATCCATGCCATCGGTGACGGAGCGGTTAAAGCAGGTGCGGAGAGTCTCTCAAAATTTGACCGTGGCAATATTGGTCGCCATATCATTGCCCATCTTCAGCTTTGCAGTGAGGAAACCATGTCAATAATGGCTGAACATAATATTATTGCCTGTATGCAGCCTTTCTGGTTCTACCGTGGAGAGAAAACGATCGAAATGGATTTAACCAGGCTGGGACAGCGTTCCTTTAATGAATACCCGGTCAAGTCGCTTCTTTGTCACGGGGTAACCGTTCTCTTTTCCAGTGACTGCCCTGCAACTAATACGTTTGACCCGATAACAGGCATTTGTACGGCTGCCCGTGACGACGGAAGCGACCAGGTCATTTCAATGAGGGACGGCTATAAAGCATACTGCGCAGGGGCGTATGACGGGAAATCCGTTTCAATAAAAGAAGGCGACGTGGCTGATTTTATTATTCTAAGCCATGACATTACTGAAAATCAAAACGCCAAAGTCACAGCAACCTATATTAACGGGGAAAGGTGCTTTTAAAAAGCACCTTTCCCTATTTTTTAAATAAACTAATTTATTCTGTACCGCAAAAACAGCTATGCCCCGGAGGAAATCCTCCGGGGCATAGCCAGACGCTTATTAATCCTTTTAGGCAGTTATCTGATATAAGTTACACTCTTTGCTTCATCATAAGTATGCGGAACCTTCTCCATGTTCTTATGACCAACAGCAATAACAACAGCGTACTCATAATTTTCCGGGAAACCTAACGCCTTTGCAAAGGTCTCCTTCTTCTCCCCTTCCATAGCAGCCTTAACAGAACCCACAATCAGGCTGCCAAGACCCATGGACTGAGCTGCCAGGGCAATATTCTCAACAGCAATTCCCGCGTCAAGCTTACCCCAGACCATATTCTTATCGCTGGAAATGAAAATCACCGTAGGAGCATTATAATAACTGTTAATGGGGTTAGCAAAAATTGCCTTTTTCTCCTCCTCAGTTTTCTTGTCCTCGGCAAGAAGTCTGCGCTTTTCAGCTTCAATCTCACCAATAACGGGATGATTTCCGTCTACCACGGAAAAGTGAATTTCCTGACGGTTAGCAGCAGTAGGAGCCTGAAGTCCTGCCGTGATAAGAGTCTTAATCTCCTCATCGGTGAGCTTTACGTCAGTATAAGCTCTTGTGGAGCTGCGTTTAGCAATAGCTGTCAATACTTCGTTCAAAGCAATCATCCTCTCATTATTTTATGTTCTCAGTATACAATGAAGTTTTAAAATAATCAATAGTTTTATGCGACCTGAGTCTCATCATATTTGTCAAAATCTCTAAAGAATTTCAAAACGGTATCCTCATAAGCCCTCCTGGCAACCAGAAAGCTCATTCCATGGTCAGCCCCGGGGACTATAAGCATTCTCTTTGGACCTGAACAGGCGGCATAATTAAGGTATGTCATGGATACCGGAACAAACCTGTCAGACGTTCCATGGATAAGCAAAACCGGAAGTCTTGTCCTTCTGAGAGAATCAATAGTGGTAACATTTTTTACATCAAGGTCAAGCTTTCGCTTTGCAATATCTCTGGCAACTGTGCCTATAACACCGTACCCCATATGCAAATTATCATTTGCCACATGACGCCAAATATCATCAGCAGAGGTGTACCCGCAGTCAGCCATTATTCCCTTTACGCAGCCCGGCAGAGCCAAATCCGATGCCATAAGCACGGTTGAAGCCCCCATTGAAATTCCCGCAAGGTAAACAGGCAGATTTTTAGTATTTCTCTCCGCAATCCAATTTGCCCATTTCACGCAGTCATAACGCTCAGTTATGCCAAATCCCATGTAATCTCCCTGGCTTCCGTTCTGACTGCGCTGCTCAACATACAAAACCGTACACCCATTATCGTACCAGAATCTGTTGCCTCCGGCAAAATCCTTGTACCAGGTAGACCTCCATCCATGCATTGCCAGTATAATACGTTTCTCCCTCGGCGCTCTTCTAAGGTGCCCGACAAGCTCAAGACCATCATCGCTTAAAATGGTGACCTTCTCCATGGTCCCCTCCAGCTCCTTAAACTCGTCAACCAGACGGTCAACACCTGACTCTATCAGCCCACTCTCCATGTTACCGGAAAGCGCATCCTTGACTTTATCGTAAAGCGGAGGCTTTTCTCTGTTTACCGCAGTTTTAAGAAAAAACTTCGCAGCAGCGTAAGAGGCACCTGCAGCGGCTGCTACGGCTGTTCCGGCGCCAATTATAACTTTTTTCCCTTTATTGTCCATGGGTAAAATCCCTTTCATTTAAAGCTTTAGTATGATACTACCACTGAAAGCTCAACTGAAGGTAAACAAAACATAAAAAATGCCGCCACAGGAAAATTTCCCATGGCGGCAAGCTTTTAAAACAATAATGCAATCATCTGAGACACCAGTACCACAATAATCAGCGCAACAGGGTAAGTAGAAGCATACGATGCTGCCACGTCCTCACTGCCGGCAACATGAATCAGCGTGCCAAGCGCAGGAGTACTTGTCATTCCTCCAGTAATGGATCCAAGGCTGTTGAAAAGAGCCAGCTTAAGCACGTGCCTACCGAAAAGGTAACCGATAATCATCGGAACACTGGTCATCAGAACGCCGTAGAAGAAGTAGATAAGCTGGAAGCTCTGAATAAAGCTCTCTCCGGCAGAGACTCCCGCTCCAATAAGGAACAACATAAGTCCCAGTTCTCTAAACTCCTTCAAGGTTATTTCCAGGGGCATTATACTTACCCGTCCTATTCGCCCAAAGTGACCGAACATCAATGCGATAAGCAGACATCCGCCTGTTGTTGTAAGGGAGAAAGTAGTGCCGGAAAGACCGGAGCCCGTCATCGGTATCTTAATGGACCCCACAAACACACCGATAACAGCAGCCAGAGCGAAAGGCATAATTCCGAAATCGTCCATTTCCAGAAGCGTTCCAGTGTACGCCTTTCTCTTTATGTCTCCCTTATCTTGAGAAATTTTTGCAATTTCTTCGGGAATATTCGCCTTAGTAAGTTTGGGCATCAGCTGGACAAACAGAACCACACCGATAACGCCAAATATGTAGGCAATACCGTACCCTACGCTTACAATGTCCTCAAGCTCCGGTGCGACAGAAGCCTTGGAAGCAGAAAACGCAGGGGTACTTGTCATGGCTCCGCTGAAAAGTCCCACAACCATTGCCGTAAGTCTTGAGTAATCAGTCTCCCCGGTGGCTCTACCAATATATATACACGCCACAGCGGCAATTCCGCCAGAGATAATGATGACAAGACCCATTAAAACATAACTCTTAAAATTCTTCTTTAGGTTAGCGAAAAAGTTTGGTCCCGCTATAAAGCCTACGGAAGTAACAAAGAGTATGAGACCCATGTTTTCAATAATCTTAAGGGCATTTTTTGTGTAGCCTTCAGTGGCTGCTGCAAGGTCATCATAAAACAAGCAGCCGTAAATTATAGCTATCAGGAAAACACCGGCTGTACCGAGACTGATTCCCCTGAAAGTAATTCTTCCCACTACATAGCCCAAAGCAGCTATTGCCATAACGCTGAACATGAGAAAGCTGACACCCGTAACGGAGATATATCCCCCAAATAAATTCATTTTATTTCCTCCTGGTGTAGTCAGGCAGCAGCTTCGGTGAAACTGCCTCGGTCTCAACTCCAGCGTCGGAGAGCTCCTTCTCAAATTCCTCTATATGCTTAAGGGTAAGCTTTGAAGTAGTGACGGTTTTGCTAAGCTCAGCCGCATTTCTTCCGGCGCTTCTGCCGAATACAATAATATCCAGCAGTGAGTTGCCCATAAGACGGTTTCTGCCGTGGATTCCTCCGACAGCTTCGCCTGCTACAAACAGGTGTGGTACATTTGTGGTGGAGCCGTCAAGATTAATATCAAGTCCACCGTTCTGATAATGCTGAGTTGGGTAAACGAGAATAGGCTCCTTACGAATATCAATTCCATACTTTCCGAACATTCTCATCATAGCAGGAATTCTCTTCTCGATAGTGCCCTCACCACCGATAATCTCAATCATAGGCGTATCAAGCCATACAGCCTTGCCGTTACCGGTATCCACTCCGTTTCCTCTATCGCCGCACTCTCTGATAATGCTGGCAGCAGAAACGTCACGGGTCTCCAGAGGATGCATAAATACCTCACCCTTGGCATTAACAAGTCTCGCGCCAACACTTCTTACCTTCTCGGTAACAAGTGCGCCGAAAATCTGCTCGGGATACGCAGCTCCGGTTGGGTGATACTGAATAGTATCAGGATAGAGGAGCTTTGCGCCTACACGATAACCCAAAACAAGCCCGTCAGCAGTTGCACCGTAATGGTTGGAGGTGGGGAAGCCCTGATAGTGCATACGTCCAGCGCCTCCGGTGGCAATAATAACGACCTTTGCTCTGGCAACAAGAAGCTCCCGTGTTTCCATATTCATAAGAACTGCGCCGGCAGCGTTACCGTTTTCGTCAAGAATAAGCTCAATAGCGGAGGTAAAGTCCACAACGGGAATCTCACGGTTTAATACCTCGTCACGGAGAGTACGCATAATCTCAGCGCCGGAATAGTCCTTTGCTGCGTGCATTCTCTTTCTGGAAGTTCCGCCGCCGTGAGTTGTAATCATGTTGCCCTGAGCGTCCTTATCAAACTCAACGCCCAGCTCGCTAAGCCACTCGATGGCGTCCGGTGCCTCTGTCACAAGCTTTGAGAGCAAATCTCTTTTTGCGGCAAAATGACCTCCACCGTATGCGTCGAGGAAGTGAATTGCAGGAGAATCGTTCGGCTTATCAGCAGCCTGGATTCCGCCCTCCGCCATCATGGTATTGGCGTCGCCGATTCTAAGCTTCGTAACAATCATTACGGAAGCACCGGCATTGTTAGCTTCAATAGCGGCAGAAGAACCTGCTCCGCCACCACCGATAATAAGCACGTCTACATCATAATCGGGGTTTTCAAGGTCAACGGAGTCAGCAGTAATTCTGCTGTGGGCCTCGAGCATCTCCGCCAATTCCTTAGGAACACTTTCGCCCTTATTAGGACCGACTCTCAGCTCCCTGAATTCCTCTCTCTTGTAGTCAGGATGATACTGTTTAAGGAGAGCGTCCTTTTCTTCAGCCGTCATTCTGCGAGGCTCCATGGCAATGTTTCTTGCTCTTGCCTCTTCAACTATCTTAATTGCTTCTTTTAAGCTTTCAGGATACATCTGTTTGCCCTCCCTTACTCTTCTATGTCACGATTGTTGTAAAGCTCCTGGAGCTCCTCAACAGGCTTCTGCATAAGCGCCTCAATAAGGTCATTAAATGCGCCGTCATTGATTTCCTTAACTCTCTCCTTAAGGTGAGCACACTCAGGCTGAATATACTTTCCGTTAAGCCTGCGTGCCAGCATTGCAACCTGCGGATGGGAAATTCCAGCAGGACATCTGGAGGAACAGATACCGCACATAATGCAGTCAAAGCTCTCATTTGCGCACTTTTCAAAATCGCCTCTCTGAGCATATGCAATGTACTGCATAACGTTAAGACCCTGAGGGCAGCTCTTTGTGCAGGCGTTGCAGCCTATGCAGGAATAAATCTCAGGATAAAGCTGCATCATAACCTGCTGAGCGGGCTTAATCTTCTCAATATCGTATATTTCCTTCACCAGCGGGAAGAAAGGCAGAGTTGCAACATACATATTATCCTCTACCTTGGTCTGGCAGGCAAGGCATGCGTGAAGCTCTCTGTCGCCCTTTATACGGTAGATAGTAGCGCAGGCGCCGCAAAATCCGTTACGGCAACCGCAACCGCGAATAAGCTGGTATCCCGCATACTCCATGGCGGTCATTATAGTAAGATTGTCCGGAACCTGATATCTCTTTCCGAAAAGAAATACGTTTACCATATTCTCCATAAATATTCTCCTTCGTTTATCAATACTCGTCTGGCAGCTCATCCAGCTCATCGAAACGGAAAACAGGTCCGTCCTTGCAGACGTACTTTGTTCCCACGTTGCACCTTCCGCACTTTCCGATGCCGCACTTCATTCTCATCTCAAGGGTGGTATAGACCTGGGTCTTATCAAAGCCCAGCTCATAAAGTGCCGCAAGGGAGAGCTTAATTGCGATAGGAGGACCACAGAGAATGGCAATTCTGTCTGTGTCAAAGCCTATCTCCGTAAGGAAAGCGGGCAAAAAGCCTACGTGACCGTCCCAGTCGGGAGTTGAGCGGTCAGTGGTAAGGTGGAGACCAAAATTATCCTCCTTTGCCCACTCATTAACCATCTCATCATAGTCCAGAGTATCTGATTTAGTTCTGGAGCCCACAACTACGTCAATTCTACCATATTTATCACGATTAGCGCGGCAGTAGTTGATTACAGAGTGGAGAGGAGCAAGACCAACGCCACCTGCGATAAACAGAAGATTCTTCCCTACAAACTCTGTATCTACCGGGAAAGGCTTGCCATAGGGTCCGCGGATAGTCACCATCTGCCCCGGCTCCGCCTGGTGGAGCCACTCAGTTACACAGCCGCACTTTTTAATGGAGAACTCCATATATTCCTTTACCGTCGGCGAGGAGGTTATGGAAAACATAGCCTCACCCACACCGGGTATTGAAAGCATAGCGCACTGACCGGGCTTATGCTCAAAGGGCTTTTCACCGTCCGGAGTAACTACACGGAAGGTCTTAATATCAGGTGTCTCGGCACGAATTTCGGTTATAACACCAAGCTTAGGTACCAGAGGCTCAAAAATTTCACTCATCGGCTTTACCTCCCAGCGTTTTCATTACCTTTACTATGTTCATATGTATCGGACAGCTCTTGAGACATCTTCCGCAGCCTACGCAGCTGAACATACCATCGTAATTTGCCGGATAGTACACAAGCTTATGCATAAAACGCTGTCTGAAACGCTCAAGCTGTGTAAGTCTGGGCTGACCGGCACTCATCTGGGTAAACTCGGAATACATACAGCTGTCCCAGCAGCGGAAACGGATAACATCCTTACCGGTATTAAAATCCTTAATATCATAGCACTGACAGGTGGGGCATACAAAGGTGCAGGTTCCACAGCCAAGGCATGACTCGGAAAGGCTCTTCCACTCCGGTCTGTCAAAATACTCATCAGTCTTGTCTCCGCCGAAATTCTCAGCGGAAAGATTGCGAAGAGGCAGCTTCTCGGCAATTTTTTCAATTTTTGCCTTTATATCATCGGCCGCGTTATCGTCACAGCTTTCGGTAAACTCGGAAATAAGCTCCATGACCTTTTCGCCCTTTTCAGTATTGGCTTTCCAGAAAAGTTCATTTTCGCCTTTCCAAACCGTAACATCGCCGTACTCGCCGGCAGGGTCAATGCCAAATGTATGGCAGAAGCAGGTCTCAGACGGCTTTGAGCAGGCTACGGAAACAATGATTCCGTGCTTTCTTCTGGCTGCATAGTAACCGTCTCTCGGTTCGGAGAGGAATACGTTGTCAAGAACATCAAAGCTTCTCACATCACAGGGACGAACTCCGAAAACCACAAAGTCCTCATCGATTTTCGCTGTGTTCTTAAGCTCAATATTCTTACCGGAGACCTTAAACTTCATAAGGTCCTCAACCTGTGGGAAGAAGAAATCCTTAGGACTCTTAACTGTATTCAGTGCCTCGGACCACTTTTTGCCCTCCTCCCACCTGGTATAGTTTGCTCTGCCTGTGGGATCGTCTACCGGGAGGAACAGTGCCATAGACTCTGAAATCTTTGAGAAAATGCTGTCAACGGAGGTCAGCAAACTTTTACGCATATTACATTCCCTCCCTTTCAAATACCTGACCCGGCTCAAGGTCACCTGTGGTATAGTCTACCAGCGGGGCTCTGGAGCCAACCTCCTTGCCGGCCTGATACTCGCCGTAGAAGGTATTTATATCCTTGATAAACTTACGATTAAGAAGATGAAGGGGAATATGCTGAGGACATACCCTTGAGCACTCTCCGCAGTCTGTACATCTTCCTGCGACATGGAACGCACGGATAATGTGGAACATTTGCTCCTCAAAGCTTGTAGCAGGAGCCTTATTTTCTGCGCCGGAGTTGGGGTTATTGAAAACGCACTTCTCACAGGTGCAGGCAGGGCACACATCACGGCAGGCATTGCAGCGAATACAGCGTGAAAGCTCGCCGCGCCAAAAAGCAAAGCGCTCGTCCGGTGTCATTGCCTCAAGCTCCGCTACCTTGCCAAAGCGGTTGCAATCCGGGTTCTCCTCGCCTTCCTCGCCGATAAGCTCGTCATAGCAAACATGTTTTTTGCTCTTGCAGCAAATACATCTCTCTGCCATAGCGTCCTCGTAGCTGACCGTTTTCGGCTCATCGTCATAGATAGTCTGAACCTTAAGACCGTCAGGTTCACAGCTTATGGATGAGATTCCGTCACCGGTTATGGCTCTTATCTTGGAAATATCAGCCATACCGTCACAGGATATGCCCACAACATACACCTTGCTGCGATCAATCCTGTGCTCAGTCAGAAGCTGGTTAAAGCTGTATGTGTCACAGGGCTTAAGAAAAGCAAGAATCTTGCCCTCAATCCCCAGCGTCTTCGTTACAAGATATTTTGAAAAGTTAGCTCCGCAGAAATCATTGAAAACGAAATTCTGCTCAATATCCTCCGCAGTGTAGAAAAGGGAGGGTGTGAGGTCGTAGCTGAACTCGCCCTCTCTCCAGCCCAAAACGGCTGATACTGTACCATCATTCAAAAGGGAGATGGCCTTAGAGGTGAGCATTTCACGGGTTATTCTTTGCATCTCAGATCCTCCAGTCTCTTGTTTTCACCAAGGGCTGCCACAGCCTCAGTAAACTCGTTCATGGTCTGGGCAAACTTAGCGCCCTCAGCTGCGGAACACCACTCCACCCGGGTGCGCTCACGCTCAATTCCCAGGTAATCCAGCATGGAGAAAAGCAGTGCCATACGGCGGCGTGTGTAATAGTTGCCGGACGTATAGTGGCAGTCTCCCGGGTGGCAGCCGCAGAGAATAACGCCGTCTGCACCACGCTGGAAAGCACGGAGGACAAACATCGGATTTACACGGCAGGAGCAGGGTACACGGATAATCTTTACATTATCAGGATAACTGAGTCGGTTATTACCGGCCAGGTCAGCTCCCGCGTAGCTGCACCAGTTGCAGCAAAATGCCACGATAAGGGGCTTATATTCGTTTACTTGCATATTGCGTCTACCTCCGCCATAATCTGTGAAGTTGCAAAGCCCTTAAGGTCCATAGCGCCGGATGGGCAGGCAACAGTACAGGCTCCGCAGCCCTGGCAAACCGCCGGGTTGACCTGCGCCACACGTCTGACTCTGGTGGTACGGTCAGGCATACGGAATTCCTTATCAACATAGGTAATAGCGCCGTAAGGACATACCTTCTCGCAGGCTGAGCAGCCGTTACACATAAGCTCATTGCTCTCTGCAACGCAGGGGTTACCGGTAAGCTTATCCTTGACGAGAAGACCTATAACCTTTGACGCGGCTGCGCCGGCCTGGGCTACCGTATCAGGAATATCCTTCGGTCCCTGGCAGGCTCCGGAAAGATATATACCGGCAGTTGGGCTCTCCACGGGACGGAGCTTTGGGTGAGCCTCGGTGAAGAAATCGTTAGTATCCATGCTGGCTGTAAGCATAGTTGCCAGTGAACGGGCAGACTCGTCAGGCTCAATGGCTGCTGCAAGAATGACCATATCGGCAGCAATATGAAGCTGCTTATTATCCAGAAGATCAGAGGCCTGGACCATAAGCTTATCTCCCTCGGGAGCAACCTTACCTACCATACCCTTTATGTAATGGACACCGTATTCCTCAACGGCACGGCGATAGAACTCATCAAAGTTCTTGCCCGGTGTACGGACGTCGATGTAAAATACATAGACCTCTGTATCGGGATACTTATCACGGACCAGCATTGCGTGCTTTGCAGTATACATACAGCAAATCTTGGAACAATACTCCTTACCCTTCTCAGCACAAGCCTCGCAGCGGGAACCGACACACTGTACAAACACAAGGGTATGTGGATGCTTTCCGTCCGACGGGCGGAGCAGTGTGCCCTGAGTAGGACCGGCGGCGTTCATAAGACGCTCAAACTCAAGGCTTGTTACAACATCCTTGGACTGGCTGTAAGCATACTCGTCAAACTTATCCATACTGATGGGATTAAAGCCCGTTGCCACAACAATGGCACCGTACTTTTCCTCAATAATCTCGTCCTGCTGATTGTAGTCGATAGCGCCCACTGTGCAGACAGTAGAACAGAGACCGCACTTTCCGGTCTTCTTCATAATACAATAGTTGGGGTCGATGGTGGCTACCTTCGGCACTGCCTGAGCAAATGGGATATAGATTGCGGTACGGTTGTCAAGACCCAGATTAAACTCATTTGGGACTTTTTTCATCGGACACTTTTCCATACAAAGTCCGCAGCCGGTGCACACATCTTCCTTAACAAAACGGGCCTTTCTCTTTATGGTGACATCAAAGTTACCCACAAAGCCCTTAACGTCAGTTACCTCACTGTAAGAGAAAATTCTGATATTTTCATGCTGACCAACGTCAACCATTTTAGGAGTCAAAATACAGGCCGCGCAGTCCAGTGTAGGGAAGGTCTTATCAAGCTGAGCCATCTTGCCGCCAATAGTAGGCTTCTTTTCTACAATGTCAACTTTAAAGCCTGCGTCGGCAATGTCAAGGGCCGTCTGGATACCGGCTATACCTCCGCCGATAACAAGGGCTCTTTTTGTAACAGGAGTCTCGCCTGCTGTAAGAGGGGTATTAAGGTTGAGCTTTGCAATAGCGGCTCTCCCCAAAATAATAGCCTTTTCCGTACCGGCTTCCATATCCTTATGTACCCAGGAGCACTGCTCGCGGATATTGGCGATTTCCACCATGTAGGGATTGAGTCCCGCGGCAGCGGCAGTCTTACGGAAGGTGGTCTCATGCATACGGGGTGAGCAGGAGCAGACAACCACGCCGGTGAGCTTGTACTCATGGATAGCGTTTTTAATCATATCCTGACCTGCCTGAGAGCACATATACTGATAGTTGTCAGAATAAACTACTCCCGGCTCATTTTTAAGAGCCTCGGCAACTCTCTTTACGTCAACGGTGCCGGCGATGTTCGTACCGCACCAGCACACAAAAACACCTATTCTCTGCATTCTTCTCTCCCCTCCTTACTTCGCGTATTTGCGGAACGCAGTGACTATGGCCTGCTGTGGCAAATCCTCATCAACTATGGGAGGAATATCCTCAGGCTTCAGGTGATTCTTTCCCTGCTGCCTGATAACCGCAAGCCTGACAGCCTCTACAAGCTTTGCGGGCTCGACGCCTCTTGGGCATCTGTCCACACAGGCAAAGCAGGTCAGGCACTTATAAATACTCTTGCTTTTCATAAGGGGCTCAAGCTCGCCGTTTTCCACCATATATACAAACTGGTGAGGGTGATACTCCATCTCATCATATGCCGGGCAGGTTGCGCTGCACTTGCCGCATCTCATGCATTTTCTTGGATTAACTCCGCTCATACGGACGATCTCAGCCTGAAGGTTACTATTTTTATTATCCATTTACGCCATCTCCTTCACGCCAAGTGCCTCGGCCATAAGCTCAGTAAAGTACACAACCGGTACCTCTGAACCGTTTTTCACGAGGTTATATTTACAAAGCGGGCAGGCGGTAACAAGTCTGTCGACGCCGTGTCCCTTTGCACTTTCAGTAATAATCTTGCTCTTTCTTCCGGCAAACTCCGGATCCTCTATAACAGTATATCCGCCGCAGCACTCATTTCTGTACGGATACACAACAGGAGTAGCTCCCAGCGCTCTTATCAAATCCTCAATAATCTGCGGATTTTCAGGGTCGTCCATTTTCATAACGGAATTTGGACGGAGAAGCAGGCAGCCGTAATAGGCACCAATCTTCTGCCCCTTAAGAGGGTTTACTACCTTTTCACGAACCTTATCAAAACCAACAACGTCACGGATAAGCTCAAGGTAATGATAAACCTGGGTCTCCCCTGCATATGGCTCCTCTGGAGCCATATAATTGTTTACCTTCATTCTTACCTCTGCGTCAGTAGCCATAGTGTAATTGGTCTGCTTTATTACGTTATGACAGGCAGAGCACACGGTAACAAGCGCCTGTCCCTTGTCCTTTGCCGCCTTTAGTGCCCTTACAGAAGAAAGCTTTGTTGCGGACTCGTTTTTAGCCGTGGTAAAAGCCCCGCCGCAGCATTGCCATTCCTCTATCTCTTCCAAAGTGATACCCAGGATCTCCGCACATTTGCGTGCATATGTATCAAGGTCCTTAGCGTGGGTCTTCAGGGTACACCCTGGGAAGTAACTAACTTTCATATTGTTCCCCCTTAATACCATGAAAAACTATACTTTAAAAACGGCTTATGGGAAGCGAAAAATACGCTTCCCTGCCAGTATTTACTAAATTACACCATCTCTTCAGGATGGAACACTTCGTCAAACTTTTCAGCTGTTAAGAAGCCAAGTTCAACGCAGGCCTGCTTGAGAGAGATATTATCCTTAAATGCCTTCTTTGCTGTCTTAGCGGCGTTCTCGTACCCAATATAAGGATTAAGAGCTGTTACCAGCATAAGAGAATTGTGGAGATTATTGTACATCTTTTCCTTATTTGCCCTGATTCCCACAGCGCAGTTCTTGTTAAAGGAAACAATAGCCTCGGCAAGCAGTCTGGAAGACTGAAGGAAATTATATATGCACACGGGCATAAACACGTTAAGTTCAAAATTTCCCTGGCTTGCGGCCATTCCAACTGCAACGTCGTTGCCCATAACCTGAACTGCCACCATAGTAACAGCCTCGCACTGGGTGGGATTGACCTTACCCGGCATAATTGAAGAACCGGGCTCATTCTCAGGAATTGTTATCTCACCGAGACCCACTCTCGGACCGCTGGCAAGCCAACGGACATCGTTTGCAATCTTCATCATATCACAGGCCAGTGCCTTAATTGCACCATGGGCAAAAACAAGCTCATCCTTTGATGTAAGTGCGTGGAACTTGTTGGGAGCAGTTACAAAGGATTTACCGGTCAGCTGAGATACTTTCTGAGCTACCAGGGAGTCAAACCCCTTTGGAGCGTTAAGACCGGTACCAACAGCTGTTCCGCCGAGGGCAAGCTCATGTAGAGGTCTCACCGCCAACCTTATAAGCTCAACATCACGCTCAAGGCTCGTTCTCCAGCCACTTATCTCCTGGCTGAACTTAATGGGCGTTGCGTCCTGAAGATGTGTTCTGCCGCTTTTAACAATACCCTCGTGCATTTTCTCAAGATTCTTAAAAGTCTCAATAAGGGTTTCCACAGCGGGGATAAGCTTATCCTCAAGAGATATAACCGCACAGATGTGCATTGCCGTGGGGAATGTATCGTTAGAGGACTGGCTCATGTTTATGTCGTCATTTGGGTGGAGCAGTTTCTTCCCGGCAATCTGGTTACCGCGGTTTGCAATAACCTCGTTTGCGTTCATGTTTGACTGGGTTCCAGAACCGGTTTGCCATACAACCAGCGGGAAATGGTCATTGAGAGATCCGGAAATAACCTCATCACAGGCTGCGGAAATGGCAGCCAGCTTCTCATCGGTCATCTTCTGAGGATTAAGCTCATGGTTTGCCTGAGCCGCGGCCTTTTTCAGAATTCCGAACGCATGGGTTATTTCCCTCGGCATAGTCTCGATACCTACGCCAATTTCAAAGTTCTCATGGCTGCGCTGAGTCTGTGCAGCCCACAGGCGGTCAGCAGGAACTTTGACCTCGCCCATGGAATCATGTTCTATGCGATATTCCATATGCTTTATTCTCCTAATTATTTAAGACCGGCAATCGTGCTCTTAAGTGCTTCGGCACTGGCTTTGAGCTTCTCAACTTCCTCATCAGTGAGAGGCAGCATAAGCTTTCCGCTTATACCGTTTCTACCCACAAAATTAAGGGTTGAAAGGCACACGTCAGAAATACCGTATTCACCATTCATCATAGCGGAAACAGGAATTGCCACGCCGGCATTATTGAGAATGCTCTTGCAGATGTAAGCTGTGGTATCTGCCACCGCATAGAAAGTTGCGCCCTTTCTTGAGATAACAACGGATCCGGACTTCTTTACAAAATCAGTAATCTCTTCCTTGTCAATATCGGGAGCAAACTGGGCAAGAGGAACGCCTGCGATGTTCGCTGTGCTCCACGGAATAAACGACGAGTCACCATGCTCGCCAAAAACATGAGCATGAACATTCTGCTGGCTTACACCAAGGTCTGTGGAAAGACGTGCGCGAAGACGTGATGTATCAAGCAGTGTTCCGGAGCCGATAACATGGCTCTCAGGAAGACCGGAATACTTGCAGAATGTATAGGTTATAACGTCTACCGGGTTGCCGACAATAACATAAATTGCGTTGGGGGCATACTTTGTAATCTCTGGAATAATCTGATTTTTGGTAACATCAAAGTTTACCTGCGCGAGGTCAAGTCTTGTCTGACCGGGCTTACGACCGATTCCGGAAGAAATGATTACAATGTCAGAGTCTGCTGCATCGGGATACTCACCTGCTACAACCTTGCAGTCAAAGGTGTAGGGAGTGCCCTGATAAACATCCATTGCCTCGCCGAGAGCTTTCTCCTCATTAATGTCAATGAGAACAATCTCCGTAGCGATATGCTGGGTAACGAGAGTGTGAGCAACTGCTGCACCGACATTACCTGCACCAATAATCGATATTTTACTCATTGTGATACCCTCCATTTAATGAAATTTAGTTTGTTTTGCGACTTAATTGACTTTACCCGGCAGGTCTTCGGCTTACGCCACTATCCTACCATATGCCCGGCTCTTTGTCGATGTTAAAAAATTAGCAGGACAGGTGATGAATTACACCTCATCTTACCGCATTCTTTTCACCAGGCTCATTATAATTCTAACAACTTGTTAATTAATTGTCAATTATTTATTTGCACAAACTATACCCCATTATTTTAGGTATGCTTTGTATGCTTGTGGGTAGACGCGTTTAACTAATACATATTTTTAATCATTTTTCTAAATTAAATTTTATATCTAATTTACCAAAAGCAAAAAACCGCCGCAGGCACAAAAACCTGCGGCGGCGACATTTTTTATTGTTTGTCTGCCGGGCAAAGTTTTTCATAAATCTCCAAATACTTTGAAGCAGCTCTGTTCCAGCTGAAGTCCTCGCTCATAGCGTTTTCCATAAGCCTGCGCCAGCGGACAGGCTCATTATTGTACACATCGAGAGCATACTCGATAGCATGAAGCATCTCATGGGCGTTTATATTAGCAAAGCTGAAGCCTGTTCCCGCCCCTGTATATTCATTATATGGTATAACGCTGTCCTTAAGACCGCCCGTCTCTCTGACAATGGGGAGACTTCCATATCCCATGGCTATCATCTGGGAAAGACCGCAGGGCTCAAATACGCTTGGCATAAGGAACATATCACTGCCCGCGTACAGTCTGTGGCTCAGTGCCTCGTCAAACATTATGCAGGACCTCATTTTTTCCGGGTATTTCCACTCATAATACCTGAGCATATCCTCATACTTCTGATCGCCTGTGCCAAGCACAATAAACTGAATAGGCTTTTTCAGAATATCGTCAATCACCCGGTCTACCAAATCCATGCCTTTCTGGGCGGTAAGCCTGCCTACCATAGCCATTACAGGAATATCCGGGTCAATCTCAAGCCCCATCTCGCGCTGGATAGCCTCCTTACAGACTTCCTTACCCGTTAAATTCAGCCTGGAATATGGTTTTTCAATAAGCTTATCTGTCTCACAGTTATATACCTCAGTGTCAATACCATTCATAATACCGTAAAGCACACTGCTTCTTCTGCGGAAAATATCGTCCATATTTTCTCCAAAGAAAGGTCTCTGTATCTCCTGAGCGTAGGTTTCGCTTACCGTGGTAAGAATGTCACTGTAACACAGCGCGCCCTTCATAAAGTTTATTGAATGATCGTCAACTCTAAGCTGATCCTCTGCATTTTTTATGCCATACAGTCCGAGAATGTCTCCCAGCACCATATCGCTCATCTGTCCCTGAAATTTAAGGTTATGAACGGTAAAAACTGTCTTGACCTGCTCATATAGCGGATCGTCATTGTGGTAAAACTCCCGGAGGAAAACTGTTGATAGAGCGGTATGCCAGTCATTACAGTGGAGAATATCGCATTTAAAGTCTGGGAGATATTTCAGCGACTCGCATATTGCCTTGGAGAAATACGCTATCCTCTCTCCGTCATCAAAATATCCGTATGCCCTGTCCCTGCCAAAGTAATACTCATTATCCACAAAATAATAGGTCACACCCCGATGGACAAGGGTCTCAATGCCCACATACAGATTACGCCAGCCCAGCGGAACAAAGAAGTTCGTCACATGAGTAAGCTGCTCCTTATATTTTTCAGGCATTGTTTTGAACTTTGGTATCATGACCCTGATTTCGCAACCCGCTTTTTTCAGTGCCTGGGGCAACGAACCTGCCACATCACCCAAACCGCCTGTCTTCATAAACGGCGCCGCCTCAAAGGCCGCAAAAAGAACATTTAATTTTCTTTTCATCGTTTTCCCTCCCTTTCCGACAAAGCTGACCTGTAATTTTTCTTATAAAGCCTGATTTTCCGGGGGACATACAAATCCCCCGGTAAAATAAGTACATTCTCAGCTGCCGAGCTTCTCCTGAACATAGGCGGAATCGGCAGTTCCCTTTATAACCGTACCTGCTGTTATAACGTTGGAGCGGTCGATTATGGCATTTTCTATAACCGCGTCCTCTTCAATAACACAAGCCTGCATTATAATGCTGTTCTTAATATGCGCGCCCTTCTTAACCATGACACCACGGAAAAGGATACTGTCCTGTACATTGCCTTCAATGACACACCCTGCAGGAATAAGAGCATTATTTACCTTTGCACTGGCAGTGTACTTTGCCGGCGGAGCGTCCTGAATCTTTGTCCTTATCAAATCACCCATGGTAAAGAGCTCATTGAAATTTAAAGGATTAAGCAGCTCCATGCTGTACCTGAAATACTCACTTACAGTGGCGATACTGCGGACATAGCCCTCAAACTTGTAAAGACGCACGTCCATCTTGTCAAAATCCTCTTCCAGAACCTCAAAAAAGTCAAGGTAATCAATGGCCTTGTACCACTCAATAATCTTAAGCAGCAGGCTGCGGCTTATAATGAATGTATCCGCAAAAGCCTCCTGTCCTTCATTGACGCCCCTTGTAACGCCCTTGACTGTGCCGTTTTCAACCTTAATCCCGGTAAGATTCTGGTTGTTCTCCGTAGCAACCGAGTAAGCGAGGGTAATATCCGCACCGCTTGCAATATGGCTTTCTACCATATCTGCGTAATCCACATTGCAGATAGTATTAGCGCAGGTAATTATAATATATGGTGCCGGGGAACGGTTAAAGTAAATAACGTTCTGGCTTATATCCCTGAGAAGAAACTTGCTCTCGGCATTTTTAATTCCGTAAATTGAACCGGGCAGGATAAAAAGTCCTCCGCTCCTGCGGTCCAGTGACCAGTCGCCGCCTGCACCCAGATGGTCAATAATGGAGCGGTATTTATAGGGCGTAATTATTCCCACAGTAGTAATGCCGGAATTTATCATATTTGAAAGGGGGAAATCTATAAGACGGTATCTGCTGCCGAAAGGAAGGGAGGCCACAGTTCTCTCCTGGGTCAGCTCACCCAGCCTTGGAGTATCATAATTTGCCGATATAAGACCAATTACTCTGTCCATTAATCTCCACCTCCTACTATGCTTACAAGAACATTGTCATTTCCAGGCATTACCGCTATCTCGGAATCCGGGTCCTCACAGCCGAACTCGGAATCGGCTGTAACCACAGCGTTTTCTCCGATAATCGCCCTTACCACTCTGGCTCCCTTAAGAATCCTGGCTCCCGGCAGGATAATGGAATCTTTAACATACGCGCCCTTGCTTATATAACTGTCAACGCTGATTATGGAATGTATGGCTGTGCCGAAAATTCTGGCTCCGTTGCCAACAATACATCTCTCGACGCTGCCAGTAGGTCCGATAATCTGCGGCGGGTGAATGTTGGAGTTTGACATCATCGGGAAATTTTCCGAATACAGGTCAAACAGCGGCTCGTCCTCTAAAAGGGCCATATCCGTCTCATAATAACTATCGATTGTACCTATATCCTTCCAGACTCCGCTGAACTCATAGCAGTACAACCTGTTTCCCTCGTCAAGAAGCTTTGGAATAATATTCTTACCGAAATCGTGCTCACTCTCCGGGTCCTCACTGTCCTCAATTAGAGCTTTTTTAAGAAGGTCCTTATTGAATATGTAAATACCCATTGAGGCCAAATTGGAATCTGGCTCCTTTGGTTTTTCAGTAAATTTACGGATTCTTCCGTCTCCGTCTGCCGTAATAATACCAAATCTTGATGCGTCCTCCCAGTCTACCCTCATAACGGAAACACTGACCTCCGCTCCCTTTTCCTTATGGTTCCGGAGCATTTTTCGGTAATCCATTCTGTAAAGCTGGTCGCCGGAGAGGATAAGCACATATTCGGAATCGTACATATCCATAAAGCTTATATTCTGATAAATAGCATCTGCGGTGCCTCTGTACCACTCAGCACCGGACTCGGTAGCATAGGGTGGAAGAATAAAGACTCCTCCGTCACTACTGTCAAGATCCCATGCTCTTCCGGTACCTATATAGGCATTCAGGATAAGAGGCTTATACTGGGTCAAAACGCCTACCGTATCAATGTGCGAGTTGGAGCAGTTGGAGAGCGGAAAATCAATTATTCTATATTTTCCTCCAAAGGAGACAGCCGGTTTTGCAACATTTTTTGTAAGTGCCTTAAGCCTGCTGCCCTGCCCTCCAGCAAGCAGCATAGCTATGCATTCTTTCTTCTTTCTCAACACATTTACACCCTCTTTCAAGATTTAGAACATACGCCCCCATGTAAAGGTTGTCCCCATACAGGAGCTTTAAAAGCGAGAGTTTCTCCACCTCTCAACGCCTCCCGGAGCTGTTTGCTCCGGGGACGATTTAAGACATTTATAAAACGGCTTTTATCCTAAAAGTCGGGATTACAGATGCCATATTTCCTCTGCGTACTGCCTTATGGTCCTGTCCGAGGAGAAATATCCACTCTTGGCGGTATTGTGAAGCGCTATCTGGTTCCAGCGTGTTCTGTCGGCATAGAGCGCCTCCAGATTATGCCACGCCTGAATGTAAGAGGCAAAATCCTTGAGGACGAAGAACTCGTCATTGTTACGCATAAGCGCATCGTAAATTCCGTTAAAGTTGCCTGACAGCTGACCGAAAGTGCCGTCCACCAGCTCATCAACCACTCTCTTTATATCGGGATTACGGTTGTACTCATCCCATGAGTAGTACTGTCCCGTGCGCTTCAATTCCTCGATTTCCTGGGCACGGAGACCGAAAATTTCAATATTTTCATCTCCCACACGCTCTGCCATTTCAACAGTAGCTCCGTCCAAAGTGCCGAGAGTAATGGCTCCGTTCATCATAAACTTCATGTTGCCTGTTCCCGACGCCTCCATGCCGGCAGTGGAAATCTGCTCGCTTATCTCGCTGGCAGGGTAAATATACTGAGCATTGGATACAGAGAAGTTAGGTACAAAAGCAACCTTTATTCTGTCTCTCACTCTGGGGTCGTTATTAACCACGTTGGCTACGCTGTTTACAAGCCTTATGGTATCTTTCGCAAACTCATATCCCTGAGCAGCCTTGCCGGAGAAGATAAAGGTCGATGGTCTTACCGGGTAATTGGGGTCTGCAACGATATGGTTATACAGGTCCATAATCTTAAAACAGTTGAGAAGCTGCCTTTTATATGCGTGGAATCGTTTTACCTGAACGTCAAATATCGATGAGGTATCCACCACAACTCCGCTGGTATCCTTAATATACCTTGCAAGACGATTCTTGTTTTCCTTCTTGCTATTTTCCATCTGCTCAAGGAATGACGGGTCATTTTTATACTCAAGAAGCTTTTCAAACTCATCAGGTTCAGTCATCCACTTATCACCAATAGCTGAAGTAATGAGCTTTGTATAGCTTGGGTTTGCCTGGCACAGGAATCTACGATGAGTGATACCGTTTGTCTTATTACTGAATTTTTCAGGAGCAAGAGTATAGAAATCAGCCAGAAGATCCTGCTTTAGAATTTCAGTATGAAGGGCAGCCACACCGTTTACTGCGTGTCCCGCAATAACGGACAAATTTGCCATTCTCACCTGACCGTCCCACAAAATGGCGGTATTTTTCAGCATCTCCTGCCAGTTTCCAAAATTTCTCGGGAAAGACTCTCTGTACCTGCGGTCAATTTCCTCGATAAAATCGTAAACCCTGGGGAGAATTCTTCTGAACATATCTATTGGCCATTTTTCAAGAGCCTCCGGGAGAATTGTATGGTTAGTATAGCTTACAGTATTTACGGCAATATCCCACGCCTGGTCCCATGTAAGCCCCTCGTTATCTACCAGAACCCTCATAAGCTCCGGGGCACAGAGAGATGGGTGAGTGTCGTTAGTCTGTATTGCAACTCTGCTGGCAAACCCGCTCCAGTCGCTGCCGTAATCCTTTTTATATCCGTCAACAATATTGGCTATACCTGCGGCAACAAACATATACTCTTGCTTAAGCCGGAGAATTTTTCCCGGATCCGCGTTATCATTTGGATAAAGGACGCTTGTAATCGCCTCCACATCGGAACGGAATTTCATGGCAGCACTGTAATCGCCACGGTTAAAGGCGTCCATATCGAATTTTTCCTCATATGGCTCTGCGCTCCACAATCTGAGGATATTTACCTGTTTTCCGCCGTAGCCAACAACAGGAACATCATAAGGAACAGCAAGAATCTTATCTGTATTGTCCCATGTAAACCAGTATTTTCCGTTTTCATAATGACGGTTTACATATCCACCGAAATTTACAACAACCGCATTCTGAGGTTTTTGTACCTCCCAGGGGTAACCGTTAGCAAGCCAGTTATCCGGGTACTCAACCTGGCAGCCATTTTCAATTTCCTGATGGAACAGACCATAGTGATACCTTATTCCGTTGCCATAGCCCGAATATCCCAGGCTTGCGAGAGAATCTATAAAGCACGCCGCAAGACGACCGAGACCGCCGTTTCCGAGTCCAGGGTCAGCCTCCTGTTGGGCAAGGGTGTCCAAACTCTCTCCCAGATCCGCCAGCCCCTCCCTTACAATATCGGTTATGCCGAAATTCATCAGATAATTTTCAAGAAGCCTGCCAAGAAGAAATTCCATGGAGAAATAGAAAACCTTCTTGTTTCCCTCTACAGCGTCTTTTCTTGAACACTCCGTCTCAATTGTACGGGCATGAGCCGCAATGACCTTTACAAGGATTGTATAACGCTCAACTGCGTTGGAATCCTCAAAGTCACGACCAAGCTCCTGCATAAAGGTCGTGCGGTACTCCTTAATAAATTCCTCTTTGTTTGCAAACATTACTAACTCTCCTACTAATTTAAAATGTTTATATTAAGCGAGCAGTGCCAAAAGACCAAACCGGCAAATCAGTTTTCCGAGGACCCGGTTTTCATCTCTTCAAGTTCTTTCCTTCCCACTCTCTTGAATATAACTCCGCCTATGGGCGGCACATTAATCGTAATGGAATTTTGCTGACCGTGATAGGGCTCAGCGTCACTTTGTATTGGGGTTTCGTTCATATGGAGTCCGCTTCCTCCGTAGAGAACGGAATCGGAATTAAATATTTCCTTATATACTCCCTTTGCAGGCACACCTACCCTGTAATCCGTATATGTCTCCGGGCAGAAGTTAATCAGTACCACAAGCTCGTCTTTTTTCAGCTTGCCTTTACGGATAAAACAGATTATCGACTGCTCGTTATTATTGGCGTCAAGCCACTCGTAGCCTGACCAGTCATAGCTGTGCTGCCACAGCGCCTTTTCAGACTTATACAGCCTGTTCAGCTCCTTTATATACTGGAGGTGCTTTCTGTGAGTATCATACTCCTCTGTAAGGAACCACTGAAGTCCCTCATAATATCGCCACTCAATAAACTGAGCAAACTCGTTGCCCATAAAATTAAGCTTTCCTCCCGAGTGTGTCATCTGGTAAAGAGCCAGAAGCCGCATACCGGCAAACTGGCGCCAATAATCCCCCGGCATTCTCCCTATAAGAGAGCATTTGCCGTGAACCACTTCGTCATGGCTCAATGCCATAATGAAGTTCTCGTTAAAAGCGTACATCATGGAGAACGTAAGAAGGTTATGGGCTCCCTTTCGGTATGGGAAGTCCGTCTGCATATACCTCAGTGTATCGTTCATCCAGCCCATATCCCATTTATAGTTAAAGCCCAGTCCACCGTCAGACGGCGGATATGTTACGAGAGGCCATGCCGTACTCTCCTCAGCCATCAGCATAACATCTGGATATCTTTCGCCAATGAGCTGGTTTGTCTCCCTTAAAAAGTTTATACCTTCAAAATTCTCCTCAGTACCCTTTTCATTAAATTTTTTAAGTTTCGGGTCATCTATCCCAAAATTAAGGTAGAGAATACTTGTAACGCCGTCTACCCTTATTCCGTCCGCATGGTACATCTCAATCCAGTACATGGCGTTTGAAACAAGGAAGCTTCTGACCTCTCCCTTGCCGTGGTCAAACTTATATGTTCCCCACTGGGCATGGTCTTCCTTCTCGTAAACCTTTTGTCCCGTAAAGGCACCCAGACCGTGGGCGTCCCGGCAGAAATGTCCCGGTACCCAGTCAAGTATTATGCCCAGATTGTTTTTGTGGCACGCCTCCACAAAATGCATAAACTCTTTCGGAGAGCCGTAACGGGAGGTTGGCGCATAGTAACCCGTACACTGATAACCCCAGGAACCGTCAAAGGGGTGTTCCATTATGGGCAGCAGCTCAAGGTGTGTGTAACCCATATCCACCGCGTAAGGTATAAGCGTCTCCTCAAGCTCCCCGTATGTATAAAAGGAGCCGTCCTCATGTCGTTTCCACGAGCCCAAATGTACCTCATATATGTTAAGAGGGCGCTCAGAATGGCGGTACCTGCGCCTTGCCGCCATCCAGCGACCATCCTTCCACGGATAGCCATAGATGTCCGCCACCCGGGAATTGGTCTCCGGCGGCTTTTCAGCATAGAAAGCACAGGGATCTGCCTTATAAATGAGCTCCCCAGTCTCCGTCTCTATAACGTATTTGTAACTGTCCCCCTCCTTAACGCCGGGGACAAAAATCTGCCATATATCAGTTTTTTTATCCTGTTCCATATAGGAACATTCGGTATCCCATTGGTTAAACGAACCTACAACCCTGACACTTTTTGCTCCGGGTGCCCAGACCGCGAAACGACAACCCCAGCCGCCGTCTCCCTCCATCAGGTGCGCTCCCAGTTTGTCATAATATTTAAGCCATGTACCCTCGGAAAAAAGAAATTTCTCCTCATTGGTAAGCAGAATCTGTTCCATCTTTTGTCCACTTTCCTCAACTTTATTGATAAATTGATTATAACACTTCCCCATACTTTTGTCTAGCTTTTTACCCCCGTTAAAATAGACAAACTTTAGCTATAATGCATAAATTCCTGCTCGAGTTGAGCAGGAATTTTGACTAAAATATAAATAATTCTACCGGATTTTACATATAATGAGGTCAGTAAAAGTTAGTGTCAAATCTTTGTAAATTAATATTTATACCAATTATTCGTCACTGTTAACAAAAGTATCCGTATCCTGTTGTGCAGGTTGCTCTCTCAAAAAAGCTCTGAGATTTGTTGCCGATATGACAGCGCCCCCCGCAGAGGTAATCATTAACCATGTAGACTTAAAATCGGGCAGAGCGACCATGAGAAAATAAACCGCCCATATCTGACTAAGCAAATTGACAAAGCCATTTGTTCTGCCAAAGGAATATCCAGCTGTACAGTAAAAGCTCACCGCAGCGAGACCAAAACCAAGGCACTGGTAACAGTATTTGCTAAGTACCGGCACCCCGGCATACTCCTTATAAATTACAGTCATAAGAAAGGCATAAAATATGGCAGGAGCAACAGACAAGAGTCTCTGCTCAATTCCCTTTCTCCCACGGCAGGCTGTAATGGCAAGGAGCATTGACCCTATACCTGCTGCAACGCCGAGAATGGCGGTGAAATTAACCGACCTTCCAAAAAGAACTGCCGTACCGTCCGTGACCATCAGGGACGCCACTGCCAGTTCAATTCCCGCGGCAGAGATTATAAACGTCTCAGTTTTTGTCAGCGGAAAGGCCTCATGGTATGTTTTCGGCTCATTCTTTTTGTAGCTTTGCCATATTTTATAGCTTGCTATAAGTGTTATAATTAAAAAAGCTGCGGTAAAAGCCGTAAGTACAGCCGTTATAACATCTCCCCGGAAAATAAGTCCCTTTTCATCGTATGAACGACTGTTTTGCAAATATTTAAGCCATCCGCCCACCGCCCCCAGAAGCAATGCGCTGAGTGGAATTACATTTTCTTTTTTCATATTTTTCTTCCGTTTCAAATAGAATTTATGTATAGGTATTTTACACCACCCGTAAGCCGGAGTCAATGCTGGCTAAAACAGAAGGAGTATTCTAATGAAAAGTCAGATTATAATGGCTTTTATGGTTTGCCTAGCTTTTCTTATCCTCATACCCATGGCAATAAGCATAAAAGACCCCATAACCCAGCCCGAGGTTTCGGATAATTCTCAAGACTATCAAAATTCCGGGGAAATGACAGACGCCGGTCTCACCATTCGTCTTTTGTCAAACGGCGAGGTGCAGAATCTTACGATGGAACAGTACCTTGTAGGCGCCGTAGGAGCCGAAATGCCCGCTGCCTTTGAACTGGAAGCTCTGAAAGCACAGGCCGTGGCGCTACGTACATATGTCATATACAAGCAGTCTTTTGAAAAGGACCGTCACAGTAACGCTGATATATGCTCAGACTCCTCCTGCTGTGCCGCCTGGAACAGTGAAGATACCCTCAGGGAAAAATGGGGCGATGATTATGACACGTACTATTCCAAGATACTCCAGGCGGTAAACGAAACTGACGGTTTATATCTGACGTACGGCGGTGAGCCGGCACTGGCGGTTTTCCACTCCTCATCTTCCGGAGCAACTGAGGACAGCAGTCAGGTTTGGGGTACGGCAATGCCTTACCTTATAAGCGTCAAGACGCCGGAAAACGAGGAAAATGTTCCCGGCTTTGTGTCCTCCGTCACCATGACAGAAAATGAGTTTATGGAGGTATTTAAAGAATCCTATCCGGAGGCTGACTTCTCCGCCGGGCTTCCAGACAGTATTGAGGGAATGATTTATGACCTTTCAGGAAGGCTTTCAAAAATCACTATCGGAGGAATTGAAATTTCCGGTACCACATTGCGCTCCATGTATAATCTGAGAAGCGCGACAATAACCATATCCTTCAGCGGTAACGATATAGTCCTTACCACCTCTGGTTACGGTCATGGCGTGGGCATGAGCCAGTACGGAGCCAATGTAATGGCAAAAAGCGGCTCATCTTTCAGTGATATTCTTGCCCAGTACTACCCAGGTACAGTCCTTACGAAAGCCGAAATTCAGGATTAGACTTGATTTAAAAAATAAAAAGCCTATCTTTTTAAGATAGGCTTTTTATTTTTATCTTTTATTGTAGGTATCCATATCAAGCTTGCCCTCCATCTTGGAAACGGCAATGGCGGCAACGGAGTCGCCCACGCAGTTAAGACTTGTAACCAGCATCTCAATAGGACGGTTTATGGCAAGTATCAAAGAATATGCCACAAGAGCGGCTTCACCCGTAAAACCAACTCCGGAGAGGATAGTGAAAAGTATTACAGCGCCCGCTCCTGGAGCCGCCGGAGTTCCGGCACTGGCAATAAGCGCAAGGACCATAATAAGAACAAGCTGGAAAATACTTACGTCATATCCGCCGCAGCCGGCAATAAAAAGCGTCGCGACGACCTGCATAATGGCTGTTCCGTCCATATTAATAGTCATTCCAAGGGGCAGAACAAAGGACGCGACCTGTTTGTCAACTCCCATTTCGTTGATTGTAGTATCTATGTTAAGGGGAAGCGTGGCCGCGCTGGAGGAGGTTGAAAAGCCGAATACCACTACCTTAAATATCTTTCTCATAAACATGGCAGGGTTAAGCTTTGTAAGAACCATAAGTAGAACCGGGTACCCTACTATCAAATATACAAGCAGCAGCACTACGCAAACAACCACATAGGCTATCGCCGGCTTTATATATGTAATTCCATAGGTTGCAAAAGTTCTTGAAAGCAGAAGGAAGATAGCAACAGGTCCAAACTTTCTCACCACAAAATTAAGGAATATAACAATTATGTCGTTAATTTCCTTGCAGAATTTATAAATTGAAACCTCGCCCTGGGTTCTTATAGCGTTAATGCCGAGCCCGGTAACAACGGCGAGGAAAACAACGGACAAAACGCTGTTATTGACGCTGAAAACCGCGCCTATGTTGGAAGGGACAATATCCAGAATAACACGGAGAGGATTTGAGCTTGTGCTGCCTGCAGCGCCCTCAATGCCCTCAATAACCGTATTAAAGAGACCGGCGTCATAGCAGATAAGACCAACCACAGCCGCAAGGATAAGTGCCAGCACGCTGGAAAGCAGGAAAACAAGAAGCGTTTTAACTGAAATTCTTCCCAAAGTGGAAGCTTCCTTGATTTCACTTATTGCCAAAACAATAGAGCAAAATACCATGGGAACGATAATGACCTGAAGCGCTCTTATAAACAGCTGCCCGCCTATATAAAACAGTCCCAGGGCATTCTCCCCTCCGGCAGCCGTTATATCCTGAAACAGATACCTGTTAATAGTCTGCCACGTTTGACTGTCTTCTCCAATGGATTCGCGAAACAGCATCAGCAGAATTCCCACAGCAATTCCCGCTATCATGGCAACGAGCATTCGGACTGCCAGCTTGCTTGACTGGCTCATTTCCGTCTTCTTCATTAATTTCTTCTCCTTTTTGCCTTATTATCCGGGATATATCCGTAAAATGCCCATAAAAGAACGGCACAGGAGTCCTGCCTGTGCCGTTCCCATCGGAAGTACCCTAGCTATATTAAGGTCATGCTTTCAAAAAAGCAACACTTTTTTTAATTTTCGCCAAACTTTTTAGTTTTTGACCATTACTCCCTATAATCAGAGCGAATTTTTAATGACTTTAATAGAAGGTGGCGACCTCCTGTTCGGGAGCAGTCGCCTCCGTAACAACAGTTGCCGTCAGCACCGGACCCACACCTCCGTAAATTAAATGGAACTGCTTATGGATTTTAGCCGTCACCGTAACCCAGCTGTCCTTAGGCATTTTTGAGACCTTGCTCTTATCCCAGTTACATACAAGACCTGCAAACTGAATATCCTCAACGCAGCAGGTCATCACGTGACGCCCAACAACAAATCCACCGGGGAGTGTCGCCCTTTTAAGGGCGCGTCCAAGAAATCTCACAGTCTTCCCCTCATACTTGTCCATGTCCTCAGAGAGGTCACGATACCAAACAGCATAATCCGAAACACCTATATCTATAATAGGCGCCTCTATATCAAAGGGAAGCGGATCCTCAATATCGTCATACCGCACCTCGCCTGAGGGCGATTCATATATTATATCCGCCCTGCGGGTAGCTGCGCGCACAAGCTTGTGATATTCCATTTGGTCCATATCTGGCGAAAAACGGTTGAAAACCGCAAGCTCACAGCTTTGCAGCTTATCAAATGTAAGCTGTCGCATATTGGCGTTGTAATTCATTATGGTCCTGGCATCAGCAAAGAAAAATTCCTGATAGATAAGCCAGCCCTCCGGCATAGCACTGTACAGCCTGTCAAGAAGCCACATTCCGTTATACTCTATCATAACCTTTGTAGCTCCCGTCTCCTTTATATACCGGGACAGGTTTTCTTCCGTCAGCTCTTCTTCGCTGTCAATAGTCCGGCACTCCACATTGGGAAATGAGAATTTTGACGGATCGTACTCAACCTCACCCTCCTCGCATAAAATGAGAAGAGTTCTCTCGCCATCATTAAACCTTTCATCCTCCAGAGTCTCCTGAATAAAAGTGGTTTTGCCGCTCTCTAAAAATCCGGTAAACAGAAATACCGGAATTTCCTTAGGGGCAGAATTTCCCTTAGCCAACCTTAAACAACTCCTTAAGCTCCTTTTCCTTTATCTTTGAGCCGATTACGCAAACCCTGCCAGTAACATCAGCAGGTCCTCTCCTTACATCTACCTCGCCGGGAGTATAGTCAAAATGTATCCACTCCCCGTCATCAGAGGCCGGTACTATTCCCTTTGAACGAAGCACCATTCCGTAAACCTCCTCATTCTCAAGGGAAGAAAGAATGTCCTTTATCTCCTCCTCGGAGTATTTTCTGCCGCCCTCAGCTCCCCAGCTTTCAAAAATCTCGTCGGCATCGTGATCTCCGTCATGATGGTGATGGTGGTGATGATGGTGGTGCTCATGGTCATGGTCATGCTCGTGGTCATGGTCATCCTCGTGCTCATGCTCATGCTCATGCTCATGCTCATGCTCGTGCTCATGCTCGTGCTCATGCTCATGCTCGTGCTCATCCTCGTCCTCAAATACCATGTTCCTGATAAGTTCCTCAATAGAGGCTTTAAGGGAGCTTCTGCCCTCCACTGCCTCAAGTATAGTCTTACCGGAAAGCTCATCCCATGGTGTAGTAATTATAACAGCCTGAGGATTTTTCTCTCTTATAAGCTCCACAGTCTCATTAAGCTTCCCCTCGCTGATAGCGCCTGTTCTGGAAAGGATAATGCAGGCAGCGTGTTCCACCTGGTTATTAAAGAACTCTCCGAAGTTCTTCATATACATTTTTGCCTTTGAGGCGTCTACGACTGTGGTAAAGCCGTTAAGCTTGACGTCATCGCTTTCCACGCCCTGAACAGCCTTAATTACATCAGAGAGCTTTCCGACGCCTGAGGGTTCAATAAGTATTCTGTCCGGGTGAAAGCGGTCTATAACCTGAAGCAGCGCGTCGTGGAAATCGCCTACCAGCGAGCAGCATATGCAGCCGGAGCTCATTTCCGTTATCTCAATGCCTGCGTCCTTGAGGAATCCGCCGTCAACGGCAATCTCTCCGAACTCATTTTCAATGAGCACAAGCTTTTCACCGTTGTAGCCGTCGCCTATCAGCTTCTTGATAAGCGTTGTTTTCCCTGCTCCTAAAAAGCCTGAGAAAATATCAATTTTTGTCATTTATATCGAATCTCCTTTAGATATGGTTTCCAATAATGGTTAAATGCCTTTAAACCGGATAATATTATATACCTGCTTTTCAAAAAATGCAACTTTATAAAAATACGGGAAAAGTAATCTCCGGGAAATTTATCTTCACATTACAGTTCAGAGCGCATAGACTATTAATGAAGCCGGAAATCAGCATAGAGATATGATAACCCAATTTAAGGAGGAATAAAAGTGCCAGAAAGAGTATCACCCGGTCCGGTAGGCTCAAACGCCTGCGTTAAGGAGGCAGTTTGCATACATACAGAAAAAATCTTCGACTCCTGCAAGGACAAAGACTGTCTGGAAGATCTTCGAGTTTTCCTCACATCAAGCTCTCAAACGGCTGTGGACAGCGCGCTGAGCATCAGGGCCAGGTCTGCCGACCTGCTTTACGTTGCCACCCAGGTAGAGCCGGTAAAATTTAACCGCGGCTTTTACACTGTGGATATGCGTTTCTTCTACAGGATAAGAGGCGAAGTCAGCACCCTTTCAAACCCGTCTGTACCCATATCGGGTCTGGCAGTATTTGATAAGCGGGTAATGCTGTACGGAAGTGAGGGTAACGCCAAGGTATTCCGCTCAGGAGGCGGTCTTGCTTCCCTTACAAGCGCAACATTAGCCAGCGCCAACCTTCCCACCGCAATAGTGGAAGCTGTCGACCCCATTATCCTGGACATTAAGATAGCAGAGCCCTGCTCCGCTCCATGCTGTGAGTGTGACGTCGCTGAAGTGCCGGAATCAATTTCCGCGCTGTTTGATTCGCCCCTTGCCATGGATCTTTCATCCCGGAGAGTATATGTAACCCTGGGACAGTTCTCCATTGTAAGGCTGGAGCGCGACTGCCAGCTTCTTATTCCGGTCTACGACTACTGCGTGCCGGATAAGGAATGTGTCGGCGCATCAAGCGATGACCCATGCACCCTTTTCTCAAGGATAGATTTTCCCGTGGAGGAATTTTTCCCACCGGACTCTGTTTCAGCCCTGGACGGCTACAGAGAGACCGTTGGAAACAGCTGATTTCCACAAAGCAAATTCCCCGTATGAGACATTTTATCTCATACGGGGTCATTTTTTATTACGAGAAGTTTACTTTTCCGCTGCTTTTTGAAATAATTCCAATATAGGTCTTTCCTCTTCCGAAGGAAACCTCACTTCCGTCCTCCATAGTGTAGACAAACTGGGAGCTTGCGCTGTCTCTGCTCCAGGTAATGGGCACGTACTTTCCGTCTCGGACAAAATATCCCTCACCGCTTCCGGTAAGCGTAATACTAAGCCGTCCTGCCGAATCCACCGTCTTAACAGATGTTTTTATGATAACTATATTCCTTACACTCACTGCGGAGCCGTCAGAGCTGTCCGTCATGGTACTTCCATACTGATTAAGGGTATAAAGCCCTGTCTCGGCATCATAGTACATGGCTGTATTTTTCCCAGAAGAGAAGGTGACCACAATATTTTCACCGGTCTCTCCGCTGCTCATCTTCTCATCTGTAAACACCATGTTGCAGGAATAATCCTCATCATGGGTTGTACGGAATTTATTTTTTGATACATAATCTTCCACAAGAGATGTATCCAGCATAAGGCTGTGTTCAAGACCCATATTCTTCTCGCGCCACTTGTCCCTGTAAAACGTCTCTCCGGAACCGTTGACACCGTCGATATGGGCAATGCCGCTGGATTTTATTCTGCCGTAGGCGTCATCGCTTCCTCCCGCATGAATATATATGGCGTCATGTCCCAGCGCCAGGTCAACAAAATAAGGTCTCGCGCTTCGCACACTGCCAAGCACATCGGCGGCAGTCAAGTCCTGAAGCACCACCATAAACCTTGTAATTCCTCCCTCTGCCAGCGTTTCATATATAATATCGGCTTTTCCGATACCCTCCTGGGGAGTTGCCACCTTAAGGTTATTTAACATAACGGCATATGGCCTGTTACCTGAAATATCTTCTCTGACAGCAAGCCCTGTCAGAGGGTTTATCGGTCCGTTATAATCCTCGGGTTCCTGGTTAGTTTCAGTTTCCCCGTCCTTGTCAAGCTTTTTTCCGGACTGAGGCTCATATTCCTGATCCCTCACTGTCTTTACAATGGACAGCCCCTTACCCTCGCTTTTTACACCAATACCTGACAGTGTTTTTGTGAGGATAATTCCCGCCGTTATAGCTATAATAACCGCGGCTGCTATAACGGATATGAGAATGATTTTCTTTTTGCCTGTATCAGTTTTTTTTACGTGTTTTCCAGACATTGTAACTCTCTCCTTAGAGTAATTTGCACCTGCTTATTTTATATGTATTAATGAAATTTGTCAAACCAAATAGTACTTTGTCACTATTTTTTACTTTTTATCAGAAAAGCTTGTTAAAACAGCATTTTGGGATTATAATATCATAAGAACTAAGGTGCGGAGGTAGTAACAAATGGAGCAGCGTCTGGGATTTATCAGAGACAGCATGGATTTAAAGGTCCTTATCTTATACATACTGAGAAAAATACCAAAGCCCATTAATTACGACGCTCTGCTTGACGTAACGCTTCACTGTGACCAGGGCATAGGCTATTTTGAACTGTCTCAGTGCATTGCGGAGCTTGTCTCCACAGAACATATCGCCTTTTCCGACGGGCTTTACAGCATAACAGAAAAGGGAATCGCCAACGGTGAGGTTACTCAATCCGGGCTTCCATATTCAGTTCGGCTCCGTGCTGACAAGGCGGCGGAGGAGCTTTCCAAGTATATGGAAAGGGACTCCATGATTGTTACCGAGCATGAACTTCGTCAAAACGGAGGCTTTACAGTAAAGCTATCCATGTCTGACGGCATTGGAAAGGTCATATCTATGGAGCTTTTGATTGGCGACGATAAGCAGGCTAAGCTTATGGAAAAAAACTTTCGCAAAAATGCCGAAGATGTTTACAGTAAGCTTGTGAATATACTTCTTGAAGAAGAATAAATAAACCCCCTGACGCAAATACGTCAGGGGGTTCAGTTTATAAATTACTCAATCACAGTCCACTTTTTATCTACCTTATTGAGAACCTCACAGCCGTCGGCAGTGACAAGCACAAGATCCTCGACTCTCACGCCGAACTCGCCTGTGAGATACACTCCCGGCTCAATGGAAAAACACATTCCCTCTTTAACCGGTACGTCAAATGCACTGGAAACATCTCCGTACTCATGGACTCCCATACCGATAAAGTGACCAAGCCTGTGGGTAAAGTACTGTCCGTATCCAAAAGAGGAGATGTAATCTCTGGCAGCGGCGTCAATATCGCAGAGCTTAACGCCGGGCTTAATAATGCTCTCGGCTTTTTCATTTGCCTTACGGACAATATCGTGAATAGACGCATACTTTTCATCGGCTCTCTTATAGAAGAAGGTCCTTGTCATATCGCTGCAATAGTCCTCCTTCTTTCCGCCGATGTCAACAACTATGCAGTCTCCCTCGGAAATCACCGTATCGTCAGGCATATGGTGAGGATCTGCGGCATTGGCTCCGAAAGAAACTATTGGGCTGAAGGACACGCCCTGGCAGCCCTCCTCAATATAGCGTCTTTTTATAAAGTCTGCCACCTCTCTTTCGGTAACTCCCTCCCTTATAGCTTCCGGTACAGAGAGCATAACTTTATCGTTTATCTCTGAATTCATGCGCATAAGCTGCCGCTCATTCTGGTCCTTAACGGCACGGACCCAGTCAACGCACTGGGAAGCCAGCGGCGTTTTCACCCCGGAAAGCTTCTCCTGAAGCGGGATAAGAAATCTTGCGGTCATAACCTTGTCAATTCCCAAATCCCGGGTCGTATCAATAACTCCGCAAATAACCTCCGCTATGTTATCCGTATCAGTATGCCATATAACCGGAATACCAGCGTCAGGCTCCGGGAAAAGCTTATTGGCAATAAATCTGTGGTCGCCGGAGGCTGTAATGTAAAGAGCGAACAGCCTCTCCCCAGAGTGCTGCATAACTCCGGTAAGGTAGTATATGCTTCCCGGATCGCAAACCAGCATCTGGGTAAGCCCTTCCTCCGCCATGGCCTTTATAACTCTCTCAATCCTGTCTGTTTTCATCATATGCCCTCCTTATCTCTTTATAAATAACTTTAAATATCACTTTCGGAAATCTCCTGCACCGCTTCTCTTACGCTCTGTGACAGGTAAAGGGAACCAAGGGCACAGACGACGCCGTTATCCCCAGCAAGCTCTATTCCGCGTCGAACGCCGGCAGATACTGTTTCAGCGTCCTCCGCCTCTCCGCCCATACTCTCTATAAGCTCCTTCAGCGCCTTTGGCGTCATGGCTCTGGGATAGTCAATAGGTATGGTCACAAATCTTTTTGCCATGGGAATAAGCTGCCTCAGCACAGACTCCACGTCCTTATCTGCCATTATATCCATTACAAAAACGATTTTCTCCTGCCCGAAATATCTTTTAAGACTCTCCACAGCTCCGGAAATCGCCGGTGGATTATGTGCTCCGTCAAGGATAAACACCGGTTTGTCCCTGAGTTTTTCAAACCGCCCCTTCCACTTCGTTTCCCGAAATCCATCGTAAATATCCTCTTTCGTTATATTAAATCCACGCTCTGCGAGTTTACCGCACACAGCCGCCGCCAATGCGCAGTTATAGGGCTGGTACACTCCTGCAAGGGGTGTATAAAGCCCTCTGTACTCCCCAAAGTCAAAAACCGCGCCGTCAATATCCATAGAGGTTATCTTTACATCATCACCTGATATTATCTGAAGCTCCGCTCCCACAGCGCGGCAGCGATTTTCTATTTCCCTCGTAACTTCCTCGCCGCTGTTAAAACATACAGCGCTTGAGCCCCTCTTTATTATCCCCGATTTTGTTCTTGCGATCTCTCCCAAAGTGGAACCCAGCTGCTTTGTGTGGTCAAGTCCCACCGCGGTAATTACGGAAACCTCCGGCGGGTCAATAACGTTTGTATAATCCTTTTCCCCGCCCATTCCAACCTCAATAACCGCCACATCACAGCCGCATTTCGCAAAATACATAAAACCGAGTACCGTTACAATCTCAAACTCCTTCGGCTTTATCCCCTGAGCCTCAATATAATCACAAAGCTCCGTAGTAAGCTCCGCAAGATCATCGTCCGGTATATCCTCGCCGTTAACACGTATCCGCTCATTAAACCTCGTAATATAGGGCGACGTAAACATACCCGTCCTGTACCCCGCCTTACGTAAAACAGACTCTATATACGCGCTGGTAGAACCCTTTCCGTTGGTGCCTGTAATATGTACCGCCTTAAAGCTCCTGTCCGGAGCGCCAAGGTCATCAAGCATTTTTCTTGTATCTGAAAGGGGTCTTTTGGGACCAAGCCATCTTGTGCTGTGGATAAAATCCAGCGCCTGCCGGTAATCCATCTGCTCCTCAGCTCCTTTGTCTATGTTTATCAGATTATATCATTTTAGGCAGCCGCTGTCCAGTACGGTCCAAAAGCAAAAAGTCCCGAAGGACGGTCGTGTCCTTCGGGACTTATGTATTATGCTTGTTTTTTATCACTACCCCATGTTTCGGTAAACCATTTCACAGCCTCCTCAAAGGCTTCCTCCTTAGCTGCCTCGCACTCCTCGGGATAGTCCTTTTCTATCTTGAAATACTTTTCGGCACCGGCGTCAATCGGTATAAGCAGATGGCTGCCGAAACGATAGTTGCAGTGCTTTGTGGGATAGGCAAAGTTGCACTTTTTCAGATACTCCATAAGACGAATACAGGCCTCCTTGCTGGGCCAGATACTGTCATAGTCCGCTGAAATAAACAGTATGGGTCCCTTTATCCTCTGGACCTGGATAAGCGCCTCTCCGTGAGGGAAATCCAGCGCCTCGTCATACATAAACCTTGTATCAAACTGATTCTCCTGAAGACAATGGTTAAGGAAAAACATAAAGCTCATTTTAAGAGGAACATAGGGCAGCGGCTTTCCCTTATAACTCCAGCTTGAAACGCCCTGGAGCATACTGTGTGACGCGATTCCTTCAAAGATATGAGAGATGGGGGAAATGGCAACAACACAGGTAATGTCAGGAATAAAAGACGCCGCAACAAGGGCATACTCAGCGCTCTTTCCGACGCCACAAATGCCGACCCGCTTATACCCCAGTTTTTTAAGATAGTCAACAGCGTACTGGACAGTTTCCACAGGAATCTCCCTTACAGCCTTGGGAAGTCCCTTTTCACCGCAATAGGCAATAGAAAGCGCATCCACGCCGCTGCGTCCGAAAGCGACAGCAAACCTGCGACTCATTTCATAGTCACCATCACTGCCTACCATGACTATAACAGCCTTATCTAGCTCACGGTCATCAACCTGATACAAATCTCCGAAAACTTTTGTCTTTTCAAAATCAGCGTGAATTATTTTCATTCTAGAACCCCCCTAATATTATCTGCCATAGCATGATATAAATATTTTTTGAAAATCAATTTAATTACAGGTAATTTTCTCAAGCCCTGACCTACAATCCTACACATCTACAATATAGAATACCACATTTTTACGCAATTTCAATAGGCTTTTTCCATTTTGACCAACTTTCTTTTTCCCATTTTATACGTTAAACCATCAAATTTCGTATAATTGAAACTGCGCCTGACAGGTCATTCATAAATTCAAGACATATCAATATCGCACTATTGAACTAAATTATTAAATTGTACTATTCTTTTCTTTAAAAAAACATTTAATTTGATTTATTATAATACATTTTTTTAATTTACACAAGCAGTGATTTTGCATAAATATTTTTTTATAATTTCAGATTTCTTATTTATTTATACTGTAACGTTTCACAAATATATATTGGTACAGTTACTTTTTTATCCAATTTATATAGCAGAGAAATCCCGGCAGCATAAAATACTGCCGGGATATTTTCCCTATCTGATTATTCTTCATCGTTTGGCATATTTCTGGCAACCTGCATCATAATGGCGCACTCCATACGCTTTTTAAAAAGCTTGCAGCCGTACTCATAGGTTCCCCTGATAGAGCCGGTAGCATGGTAGGCGTTGGCAGCGCAGCCGCCGGAGCAATAAAGTCTTGCCCAGCAGTCGTCACATTCAGGTCTGGCGTAGACGTTACAAAGCTTAAACTCATCACGAAGCTCATTATTTGTAACGCCGTCCCACACGTTACCCATAAGGTACTTTTCATCGCCTACAAACTGGTGGCATGGATAAAGATCTCCCCAGGGCGTAACGGCAAGATACTCCGTTCCGGAACCGCAGCCCGATATGCGCTTATATATACATGGACCGTGTACAAGGTCAATCATATAATGATAGAAGGTAATGGGCTTGCCCTCCTTCTCACGGCGGAGCATATCCTTGGCGAGAATTTCATACTGCTCATAGAGCTTCGGCAAATCCTCCTCAGTAAGGGCATAGGGGTCGTCGGGAGAACATACCACAGGCTCCATGGAAAGCTCAGTAAAGCCCAGGTCAGCCAGGTGGAAAAGGTCGTTTGTAAAGTCCACGTTATTGTGGGTATATGTACCTCTCACATAGTAGCTCTTGTCACCGCGAGCCTTGGCAAACTTCTGGAAACGGGGAATAATCCTGTCGTAGCTTCCGTTTCCCGCGTAATCCTTACGTAGAGAATCGTGAATCTCCTTGCGACCGTCAATGCTCATTACAACATTGCTCATCTCTTTGTTTGAGAATTCAATAACCTCGTCGTCCACAAGCATTCCGTTAGTTGTAAGGGTAAATCGGAAGTTTTTGCCCTTTTCCTTTTCAATGCTTCTGGCATATGCCACAAGCTGCTTTACAACGTCCCAGTTCATAAGTGGCTCTCCGCCGAAAAAGTCTACCTCAAGATTATGCCTCTTTCCGGAATTGGCAACAAGAAAATCTATTGCCTGCTTTCCAACTTCAAAGCTCATCAGGGCACGCTCACCGTTATACTTTCCCTGACTTGCAAAACAGTACTGGCAGTTAAGATTGCAGGTATGAGCAACATGAAGGCACAGGGCCTTTATCTCGTTGGAACGCTTTTTAAAATCAAAGGCCATACCCTCATAAATATCATCGGTAAAGAGCTTCTTCTGATTTTTGAGCTCCGTCACATCATCAATACACTGGCGTATATCCTCCTCTGTGACGTCCTCTCTGTCGCCGTATTTTTCCAACATTGCCTTTACAATCTCGTCGGCTCCGTGATTTTCGTACATGGCTATAATATCGTATGCCACATCGTCCACCGCGTGAACCGAACCGGAATACACGTCCAAAACTATGTTATATCCGTTTAATTTATACTGATGTATCATATAAACAATTCCTTCAAGTTAAGTATCATAGGAAAAAAATACCGCCTGCGCCTGACGCAAGCGGTGTTTTTTAAAGGACAAAATTACTCCTCGTCCTTATGCTCGCACATCTGGTTTGCAACTCCGCAGGAGGTCTTGCAGGCAGACTGG
>CALWYM010000095.1 GCA_944385775.1 uncultured Oscillospiraceae bacterium
TGGTGTTCCAGAACTACGCCCTGTACCCTCACCTGACGGTTAAGGAGAACATCATGTTCCCCCTTGGCAACCTGAAGGGGGACAAAAAGCTCACAAAGGAGCAGATGGGCGAAAAGGCTCTGGAGGTGGCAAGGCTTGTGCAGATAGACGCCCTTATGGACAGAAAGCCGTCGGAGCTTTCAGGCGGTCAGCAGCAGCGTGTGGCCATAGCAAGGGCGCTGGTCAAGTCTCCCGGAGTACTGCTTCTTGACGAGCCTCTTTCAAACCTTGACGCAAGGCTTCGCCTTCAGACAAGGGAGGAAATCCGCCGCATACAGCGTGAAACGGGCATAACGACAATTTTCGTCACCCACGACCAGGACGAGGCAATGAGCATTTCCGACATAATCGTCGTAATGAACTCCGGCGTAATACAGCAGTGGGGCGCTCCCCAGCAGGTTTACGACAAGCCGAAAAATCTTTTTGTGGCAAAATTTCTCGGTACGCCGCCGATAAACGTATTTTCCGGTCAGGTAAAGGGCGGAAAGCTCTTTATCGGAGACAGCGCCGTTATGGACGCGCCGGGCATTTCAGACCGGGAGGTAATTGCGGGAATCCGCCCCGAGGGCTTTACCCTTGACAAAAACGGTCCCTTCAAAGCGGAGCTTCTCCGCGTGGAGGTAATGGGACGGGATATAAGCGTTGTGTCACGCCACCCCATGTGCCAGAATCCCGTGATCCGTTCCATTATCGGAAGCAGCAGCGACGTTGATACCTCGTCCGGGGAAGTCAGGTTCTCACTGCGTCCCGGAAAGGTGCACATTTTCTCAAAAGAGACGGAAGAGCTTCTTTCCGCCGGGGAATAACCTGGGAGGGTCTTATGGAAAAGAAAAATTTAAAGGCGCTGCTTTATCTTCTGCCGGCGCTTGTGTTTCTCGGCGTTTTCATGGTGTACCCCCTTATAGACGTGTTTGTCTATTCCGTTGAGGAGGGGTACAACTCCGCAAGCCAGATTTACTTCGGTCACGGTCTTTATAACTTCTCCTACGTGCTCCATGACCCATATTTTCTCATGGCGCTGAAAAATACCTTTCTGCTTGTTATAATAACCGTTCCCGTATCAACGGGTATCGCGCTTCTTTTCTCCGTGGCGCTGTCATCAATCAAAAAGCTCAGGAGCCTTTTTCAGACGATTTACTTTCTGCCCTATGTGACAAATACCCTTGCCGTAGGTCTTGTGTTTATGATACTTTTCAGAAAAACCGAGTATTCCGACGGTCTTGTAAATCTTATGATAAGCTGGTTCGGCGGCGAGTCGGTGGACTTTATAACAGGTCCATACTGGGCGAAAATGTTTGTTTTGTGCTTTTATACCGTGTGGATAGTTTTGCCATTTAAAATTCTCATACTGACAAGCGCTCTTGCATCTGTCAATCGGGAATATTATGACGCAGCGCGGGTAGACGGCACGGGACGGTGGCGTATTTTCACAAAAATCACCCTGCCTATGATTTCGCCCATGATTTTCTACCTTGTCATAACGGGCTTTATAGGCGCCTTTAAGGCATACAGCGACGCCGTCGCCCTTTTCGGCACCGATTTGAACGCCGCTGAGATGAACACCATCGTGGGATATATTTACGATATGCTCTACGGCAACAGCGGCGGCTACCCCTCCTACGCCTCGGCGGCGGCAGTGCTGCTCTTTGCCATTGTTCTCACTATTACGGTAATAAACCTTATGGTGAGCAAAAAGCACGTCCATTACTGAGGGGAGGTTTGATTTATGGATTTTGAAAAAATAAACCGCCGCGAAAGAAAAAGCCGCCGCGTGCGGAATGTTTTGCTTTACACTCTGCTGTCACTCTGGGCTGTTATCGTCCTTTTCCCATTTTACTGGATGATTCTCTCCTCGGTAAAAAGCTACGGCGCATATAACTCAGAGTATATTCCGCAGTTTATAACCCTTTCCCCTACCCTGGAAAACTATGTAACAGCTTTTACAAGTGTACCGCTTGGGAGGTATTTTCTGAACACAATTATCTTTACCCTTTCCACAACGGTACTTATGGTCGTAGTCTCGGTTTTTGCCGCCTTTGCCTTCGCAAGGCTGAGCTTCCCCGGCAAAAACCTTGTATTCACACTGTTTCTTGCCCTTATGATGATACCAAACGAGCTTGTTATAATTACAAACTTCGTCACCATTACGGATCTTGACCTTCGGAACACCTTCCCGGGTCTTATTCTCCCCTCGGTGACCTCAGTTTTCTACATCTATCTACTCCGGGAAAACTTCGCCCAGATACCTGACGAGCTTTACTACGCCGCCAAGGTGGACGGCACCAGTGACCTTAAATATCTTTTCAGGGTGGTTATACCCATCTCCAAGCCCACTATCATTACGATAATTATACTGAAAGTTATCGAATGTTGGAACAGCTACGTGTGGCCGCGGCTCATTACCGACGACCCGGATTATTTTCTTGTGTCAAACGGAATACAGGAAATCCGCGAAAACGGCTTCGGAAGGGAGAATATTCCGGCGATGATGGCGGCGGTGTGCGTAATAAGCCTGCCGCTTATAGTGCTTTTCCTTATTTTCCGCAATAAGATTATGGAGGGTGTTTCAAGGGGAGGTACAAAAGGATGAAAAAGCTGCTTGCCGTTTTGCTTGCGGCGGTGATGACGCTGGGACTCTGCTCCTGCCACGGAAGCCGTGGGCTCCCTGTTTTCACCCCGCCGGAGGAGTTTGATGAAAGCCGTCAGTATGAGATAACCTTCTGGGCGAAAAACGATACGAACAAGACCCAGACGGAAATATATAACAAGGCCATTGCGGATTTTCAGGAGCTTTATCCCAATATTACCGTAAATATCCGTCTTTACACCGACTACGGCAAAATCTATAACGACGTTATAACGAATATAGCCACCGGCACAACGCCAAACGTGTGCATAACCTATCCGGACCATATTGCCACATACCTTACGGGGGTAAATACGGTTGTGCCGCTGGACGGTCTGTTTGAAAATGAAAATTACGGTCTTGCCGGAAGCCAGGTAAAGTTCACGGCGCCCACGCTGGACCAGATTATCCCCAAATTTCTCGAGGAGTGCCGATTTTCCGGCGGATATTATGCCGTGCCGTTTATGCGCTCCACTGAGGCGTGCTACATAAACAAGACGTACGTTGAAAAGCTGGGCTTCACAATTCCGGAAAAGCTTACATGGGACTTTATCTGGCAGGTCAGTGAGGCGGCAATGAAGCAGGATTCGGAGGGAAACTACATTGTAAACGGTCAGAAGGTGCTTATTCCCTTTATCTACAAATCCACGGATAACATGATGATTCAGATGCTCAAGCAGCTGGGCGCCGGCTACTCCACAGAGGACGGGGACATTCTGCTCTTTAACGACGAGACGAAGGAAATTCTCTATACCGTAGCTGAACACGCCGCCACGGGAGCATTCTCCACCTTTAAGATTTCCAGCTACCCGGCAAACTTTTTAAACGCCGGTCAGTGCCTTTTCGCCATTGACTCCACTGCCGGCGCCACATGGATGGGCTCCCACGCTCCCCTCTCCGATATTTCCGAGGACAAATTTGTGGAGTTTGAGACGGTGGTGACCGAAATACCCCAGTTTGACCCGGATAATCCACAGATGATTTCCCAGGGTCCATCGGTGTGTATCTTCAATAAACAGGACCCCCAGGAGGTGGTGGCGTCATGGCTTTTCGTCCAGTACCTGCTGTCAAACGAAGTGCAGATTGCCTATTCCCAGACTGAGGGCTACGTTCCCGTAACCTCACTTGCGCAGCAAAGCGATGAGTACCGTTCATACCTTGCCGGCGCCGGCACCGATGATGAGCTTCACTATACTGTAAAGCTTGAGGCGTCGGAGCTTCTTTTGAGGAATACGGAAAATACCTTTGTCACACCGGTGTTTAACGGCTCCGCCTCGCTGCGTGACGCGGCGGGACAGCTCATTGAAAACGTCACAAAATCAGTCCGCCGAAACGAGACGGTGGACGAAGATTATATGGAGGAGCTTTTCGACTCCGTAGCCTCACTTTACAGACTTGACCAGTCTCCCCAGTCCTCAGCAGGCAGAGAGGATCTGGGTCCCCTCCCAACCGCTGCCGTGGCGCTGCTCTCCGCTCTGGGCGCCATATGGGTAATAATTATCTCTTATTTGCTAATTACAAGATTAAAAAAGAAGAAAAATTAGTCAAATGGTACATTGAATACCTGGTAAAATCGTGTATAATTAGAATTGTTCATCAGAACGATAGAACAAGTTAAAGGAGATTTTAAAATGAAAAAAGCATTACTGAAGGTGCTTGCTCTCTCCCTGGTTCTCGTACTGGTACTCTCCGCCTGCGGCGAACAGACCGAAGGCAGCGATGCTGATACCAACGGCACAGAGAACACAGAGAATACTGAGAACACCGAAAACACTGAAAGCACAGGCGACGATGCTCAGGATACCACCGGCGGCGAGGACGCCACCGACGATTCCCAGGAGCCTGCCGAAGATGTTAAGGGCGAGGGTGTTATGACATATGAAGAGTATGTTGCCGCTCCTCTTGATTCCGAGGTAACTGTTGAGACCTACGTTCAGGCAACTCAGGATTGGTGGGAGGATAAAATCACCTGCTACACCCAGGACCATGACGGTGCTTACTTCATTTATGAGATGGCATGCTCCGAGGAGGACGCAGCTAAGCTCGTTCCCGGCACCAAAATCAAGGTAACCGGCTACAAGAGCGAGTGGTCCGGTGAGGTCGAGATTATCGACGCAACCTTTGAGATTCTTGAGGGCAGCTACATTGCAGAGCCTGTTGACGTAACCGATAAGCTTGGCACCGATGAGCTTATTGACTATCAGAACCAGCTTGTTACCTTCACCGGTCTTACCGTTGAGGCTTCCGATGAAAGCGGCGCCGCTTTCCTTTACAGCTATGACGGTTCCGGCAGCCATGACTCCAACAGCGACCTTTACTTTAACGTTTCCGACGGCACCAATACTTACACCTTCACCGTTGAGTCCTATCTCTGCGGCAACGATACCGATGTTTACGCGGCAGTTGAGAACCTTAAGGTTGGCGATACCGTTGATATGGAGGGCTTCCTCTACTGGTATGAGGGCGTAAACCCGCATATCACCTCAGTTACTGTTAAGTAATTAAAAGCAAAATAAAAAGCGTCAGGAAAAATCCTGACGCTTTTTTTATACGTAGTTTGTTTCAATTACAAGCTCAAGGCGCCGTCCTGGGTAAAGCTCATTCATGTAGTCGGTGAAGTTTTCCCTCAGCCGGTCCCAGTCCTTAAGGTCAAAGTCAACAACCAAATCAACGTAAATATCGCCGTTTTCCGGGTCAACGTACAAAGCGTGATAGCTTTGCACGTGGTCGTATCCCCGCACGAAGGCGGAAATCTCACGGCGCATTTTAAGAACCTCCTCATGGTCGGTGTCTACCGCGTACATTCCGAAAACCATGGTTATGTCATACTGGTGCATTATACGAAGCTGAAGAGCGTGGATTGTGCTGTAAGCCTCTCCTATTGTTTTCTCGTGGTCGATTTCAATATTAACCGAGCCGGAATATGTCTTTGGACCGTAATTATGAAGCATCATATCAGCGGCGTTTAATACTATGGGCTCGGCAAGGATTATCTTGTAAAGCTCATCGGCAAGCTCCTTGTCGCCGGCCTTTCCAAGAAGGTCTGAAAGGGTATCCCTCAAAACCCCGTAGCCCGTCTTAAGTACGAAAAGTGAGGTTATCACACCGGCGTAGGCATCTATCGTAACATCAAAAAGAAGAAACGCCAGGGAGGACACTATGGTTACGGCGGAAACAAGGGAATCGTTCCGGCAGTCCGTACCGAGAGCCACAAGGGCTTCGGAGCCTACGCGCTTTCCCTCTTTTACGGTGTGTCCGCCAAGGACAAGCTTGACGACGGCGGAAAGGGCGATAAGCGCCAGAGTAAAATAAGAAATACTCAGCAGATCCGGGTTCAATCTAATCTTGACAGAGCTTATAATAAGCTCAATACCCGTTACGAAAACTATAACAGCCACCACAAGGCTTGTCAGGTACTCCACTCTGCCAAAGCCGAAGGGATGGTTGCTGGTAGGTCGCCTGCCGGAAAGTTTTGTCCCGGCAATGGTTATAAGAGAGGTTGCGCAGTCCGTGGCGTTATTGACACCTTCGGAAATAATGGCAATGGAGGATACCATTATACCGGCTACTATCTTTACTGACGCGAGGGCTAAGTTTACCAAAATTCCCAGTGCCGAGGTGGCAATTACGACGCCTTCACGTTCCTCCGGGTCCTGCCTTAAAAATCTGTACAGAAATTTCATCAAATTCCCCCTTTTTAAAATTCCGGAGTTTTTTTCAAATTATTCGGCGCAGCCCGATTTAAAAGCTGCGCCGCAAATCTTTTTATGCCACGTCATTTTATCACATTACTTTGCTCTTTTCAATAATCTTCGCCCAAAAACTTT
>CALWYM010000096.1 GCA_944385775.1 uncultured Oscillospiraceae bacterium
GTTATCTCCGCTCTTGAGGCGCTGAAAAGACCCTGCAAAGTAAAGATATATACGGACAGCCAGTATATTTCCAACGCCATTAATCTTAAATGGCTTGAATCGTGGAAGAAAAAGGGCTGGAAGCGCAAGGGCGGCGAGCTTAAAAACATAGAGCTGTGGCAGAGGCTTGACGGGCTTCTCGCGATACATGAAGCGGAGTTTAAGTGGGTAAAAGGTCACGCTGAAAATGAGCTTAATAACCGCTGCGACGAGCTTGCCGTAAAACAGAGAGATATGTACGCCGATATGTGACGTCATAATATGATAACGGAGGTTAAGTTAAAATGAAGCATACCATTTTCAAGGGCATAGGCACCGCAATGATTACCCCCATGACGGAAAAGGGAGTTGATTACGATTCCTACGCCGGGCTTATTCAGATGCAGCTTGATGCCGGAATTGACGCTCTTATTGTCTGCGCCACCACAGGTGAGGCTCCCACGCTGACTGATGAGGAGCATATTGAAACAATACGTTTTGCGGTAAATGAGGTTAAGGGACGTGTACCGGTAATTGCCGGAACAGGCTCAAACTATACCGAACACGGAATAGAGCTTAGCCGCAAGGCTGAAAAGGTCGGAGCGGACGGTATTCTCTGTGTTACGCCGTACTATAATAAGTGCACCCAGCAGGGACTTGTGGTAAGCTTCAGGAAAATTGCGGACAGCGTAGGTATTCCAATGATAGTATATAATGTACCAAGCCGTACAGGTATGGATATTAAGCCGGATACATACGCAGCCCTTGCCGACCACGACAGAATCGTGGGTATTAAGGAGGCAAACGGCAACATAAGCTCCGTAGTTGAGACAATGGCAAAATGCGGCGACAGGCTGGACCTTTATTCAGGCAACGACGACCAGATTGTGCCGCTTATGAGTATGGGCGGCGTGGGCTGTATTTCCGTTCTTTCAAATATCCTGCCCAGGGAGACAAAGAAAATCACGGAGCTTTTCTTTTCCGGGGACGTAGCAGGCGCGGCAGCTCTCCAGTGCAGGTACAAGCCCCTTATAGACGCGCTTTTCTGCGAGACTAATCCGATTCCCGTAAAGGCGGCCTGTGCCGCAATGGGACTTTGCAAGGATTATCTCCGTCTGCCTCTGACTCCTATGGAGCAGGCAAACAGAGACAAGCTCTTAAGGCTTATGGAAAAGGAAGGACTTAATGTATGATAAGAGTTTTGGTTCATGGCGCAAACGGTCATATGGGAAGGCTTCTCTGCAAGCTTATTTCAGAGGATAAGGATTTTGAGCTTGCCGGAAAGGTGGACCCTAACGGTGAGGACGCCCTTAAAAGCCTTGATGAATTTACGGGTACCTGTGATATGCTGATTGATTTCAGCTTTCACACAACGGCGCCCGGTATAATAGATTGGGCCCTTAAAAACAATACGGCGGTTATGATTGCAACTACCGGTCATACAGCCGAGGAGAGAGAAAAAATCATCGCGGCTTCGGAGCAGCTGCCTGTTTTCTATTCCGCCACCATGTCAACTGCGGTTGCCATGCTTGCAAATATGGCAAAGAAGGCTGCCCAGATGTTCCCAGATGCTGATATTGAAATTGTTGAGACACATCACAGAAGAAAAATGGACGCTCCCAGCGGTACGGCGCTGCTCATCGCAAATAAAATAAGGGAAGCCCGTGTGGGTGCTGAGATTGTGGAGGGTCGCAGCGGAATTTCAAAGAGAGGGGAAAATGAAATCGGTATATCTTCTCTCAGACTGGGAAATATCCCCGGTACGCATGAGGTAATATTAAACACGGGAAATCAGCAGATTACTCTTAAGCACGAGGCATTTGACCGCTCACTTTTTGCCGATGGTGCCATGGTCGCCGCCCGGTTCCTGTACGGAAAGCCTGCCGGACTGTACGATATGTACTCAATTTTTAAAGATTGAAATGGCGTATTTGTGTAATAAAACCGGAAAGTAATACCTTTAATCGGTATTTTTTCTTATATATTAAAATTAAACAAATATACATTAAAATCGTTAAAAAATTTTGAATTTATTATTGCAATACTTGAATTTTCGTAGTATATTGTATGGTGAAACTCAGTGGACAGCATTATCGAGCTTCACCATATAGACCGGATTTACCGGCGTAGAGAAGCTTTGGATCATTGTGGTCCGGGCTTAGTTTACCTATTGACCCACTTAAGATTATAGTGAAGGAAATCAGAAACTAGGAGGAAGTAACTGTATGAAGAAAGTTCAGTTAACAGAAACAGTTCTGAGAGACGCAAACCAGTCACTTATGGCAACCCGTCTCCCGTACTCTGATTATGAGGACATCCTTTCCACAATGGATAAGGTTGGATACTACTCTGTGGAGTGCTGGGGCGGCGCGACTTTTGACTCCTGCCTGCGTTATCTTGGAGAAGATCCCTGGGAGAGACTTAGAAAACTGAGAAAGAATCTCCCCAACACCAAGCTGCAGATGCTTCTGCGTGGACAGAACCTGCTGGGATATAAGCACTACCATGACGATGTTGTTGAGAAGTTCGTAGAGCTCTCCATTAAAAACGGTATTGATGTAATCCGTATTTTTGATGCTCTTAACGATTTCCGTAACATTAAGACTGCTCTTGAGGCAACAAAGAAGTACGCTACAAAGAACACTGTGGCATCAGGCTGCATCTCCTACACCCAGAGCCCTGTTCATACCGTTGATAAGTATGTTCAGATGTGCAAGGAGCTTCAGAGCATGGGCTTTGATACCATCTGCCTTAAGGATATGGCAGGAACCATGACTCCATATGAGGCTGAGAACCTTATTAAGGGTATTAAGGACGCTGTCGGCGATATTCCGCTGATTCTCCATACCCACTGCACTACCGGTATGGCATATATGACCATCTTCAGAGCAATCGAGTCCGGTGTTGACGTTGTTGATACCGCCACCTCCTGCTTCTCCAATGGTACAAGCCAGCCTGCTACCGAGACAGTTCACTACGCTCTGGAGCAGTACGGCATTGAGACCGGTCTTAACGAGGATCTTATGAATAAGGTCAACGATTTCTTCAAGCCCGTAAAGCAGAAGTATATTGATAATGGTCTTATTAACCCCAAGAGCATGGCTACCGATTCTCAGGCCCTTGTTTACAAGGTACCGGGCGGAATGCTCTCCAACATGATTGCAAACCTTAAGGATATGAACGCTCTCGATAAGTTTGACGAGGCACTCCTTGAGATTCCTAACGTCCGTAAGGACCTTGGTTATCCTCCGCTTGTAACTCCTCTGAGCCAGATGGTTGGTAACCAGGCAGTTGTCAACGTGCTCATGGGCGAGCGCTATAAGCAGATTTCCAACGAGGTTAAAAATTACTTTAAGGGTGAGTACGGTATTGCTCCGGCTCCGGTTTCAAAGGAGCTTCAGGAAAAGATCCTCGGCAAGGGCGGAGAGCCTGTTGACTGCCGTATTGAGGACTCAAAGCGTACAGGCAAGGAGTTCGAGGATGCAAAGGCTGCCCTCGGCGATCTTGCAGAGAGCGAAGAGGACATTATGAGCTATATCTGCTATCCCCAGCAGGCTGAGAAGTTCTTTAAGGACCGCAGAGCCAAAGAGGAAAACTGCGTCAAGTACTCCATCACTGAAGCTTAAGGAGGTAAAGATATATGCCTTTACTTGCTACTCAGGCTAGCGGATCGAAAATATCCATTGGCGAGGCTTTTGTCGACGGTGTAATGGGTTATATAATTGTTTTTATCGGTCTTGCCATGCTTATGATTGTGGTCATGGTTTTCTCTAAAATCATGGAGAATAAGAATAAAACCAAGGCGGAAACCCAGGCTCCTTCCGCACCGGCTGCACCTGCGCCGGCTGCTGCTCCTGCGGCAAAGAATACTAAGCTTGCTCCCGGTACTGCCGGCGAGATCAAGCTTTACGGTACCTCCCCAAAGGATGCTGCCATTATAATGGCTATCGTTGCCAACCAGATGGGCAAGCCGCTTAACGAGCTGCGTTTTAAGTCTATTAAGGAGGTTAAGTAAACATGAAATACAAAGTAACTATAAACGGCAGAACCTACGAGGTTGAGGTTGAAGCCGGTGAAGCTATGGTAGTTGACGAATATGAGGCATATGCTCCGGCACCGGCTGCTCCCGCAGCTCCTGCCGCCGCACCTGCACCGGCCGCCGCACCTGCACCGGCTGCTGCACCTGCCGCTGCTTCCGCACCGGCTGCCGCTCCCGCTGCTGCGCCTGCCGCCGCTCCTACCGCTGCCGGCGAGGTCGTTTCCTCACCTATGCCGGGTACAATTGTAAGAATTGAGGTCTCCGTTGGTCAGACCGTTAAGGCCGGTGACACTCTGCTTATTCTTGAAGCAATGAAGATGGAAAACGAGATAGCATCCCCCAAGGACGGAACTATTGCTGAGATCGTTACTACCAAGGGCTCATCAGTTGAGACAGGTACTCCTCTTGTTGTAATCGCATAAGGAGGCCGGCAGATGAACGCATTAGAAACTTTAGAGGCCTTGTGGGCAGATTCAGGCTTTGCCTCATTTTTCGTTGGTGACGGCTGGAAAAGCGTCGTAATGATCGGCGTAGCCTGCCTGCTTCTGTACCTGGGCATTGTCAAGCAGTTCGAGCCCCTGCTGCTTGTGGGTATCGCTTTTGGATGCCTGCTCACAAACCTTCCCGGAGCAAATCTCTATCAGCCTGAGTTGTGGGACGAATTTATTGATTCAGCAAGTCCTTATTATCACAGCTACGGTCACATTATGGCAAACGGCGGTCTTATCGACCTTTTGTATATAGGCGTTAAGGCTGGTCTTTATCCGTCCCTTATCTTTATGGGAATTGGAGCAATGACAGACTTCGGTCCTCTGATTGCCGATCCTAAGAGCCTTCTTTTGGGCGCTGCCGCTCAGTTCGGCGTGTTCTTTGCATTCTTCGGCGCAGTTATTCTCGGCTTCACCGGAAACCAGGCTTCAGCCATTGGTATAATCGGCGGCGCTGACGGTCCTACCGCAATTCTTGTTACGACACGTCTTGCCCCTGAGCTTCTGGGAGCTATTGCTATTGCTGCGTACTCCTACATGGCTCTTATCCCAATGATTCAGCCGCCTATTATGAAGCTTCTTACAACAGATAAGGAGCGTAAGGTCAGAATGGTTCAGCAGAGAGCCGTTTCCAAGACTGAGAAGATTATGTTCCCGGTTCTTGTTTCAGGCTTTATTATCCTTCTTCTGCCTGATACCGCTCCTCTTATAGGAAGCCTTATGTTCGGAAATCTCCTTCGTGAGACCGGTGTGACAGAGCGTCTTTCCGATACCGCTCAGAACGCCCTTATGAACATAATCACACTGTTCCTTGGAATCAGCGTTGGTGCAACAACCGTTGCTTCCAGATTCCTTACAGTCGAGACCCTTAAGATTATCGGACTTGGACTTATCGCTTTCGCCTTCTCCACCGTTGGAGGAGTTATTGGCGGAAAGGTTCTTTACAAGATTTCCGGCGGTAAGATCAATCCTCTTATCGGTTCAGCCGGTGTTTCCGCTGTTCCTATGGCAGCCCGTGTATCTCAGATCGTTGGTCAGAAGTATGACCCCTCCAACTATCTGCTTATGCACGCCATGGGTCCAAACGTTGCCGGCGTTATCGGCTCCGCCATTGCGGCAGGTTTCCTGCTTAAGGTGTTCGGCGCCTGATTACAGACATAATAAACTCCACAGCTTTACGAGAAGCTGTGGAGTTTTTATTTCGCCGCGGTCACGACTAAAAGAGATTTTTACATAAATACAGATAAAACTCCCCAAAAACAGCAGGTTTTGGGGAGTTAAAATTATATATAGCTTTTGAAATTTTCCGGCGTTAGTTCATAGTCTACGGTGGATTGGATCTGACCCAGCTGGTTTTTCCAGCAGTCAATGTTTACACGAAGTTTTTTAAAGCCAAGAGACTCATAGACGTGCTGAGCCCGAAGGTTATCAAGGTTAGTATCCAGAACAATTTTAGAAATCCCTAAATCCCCGAAGAGGCTGCTTATTACCATGGAAAGAAGCTTTTTGCCATAACCTTTGTTTTGCTGAGTAGCATCGCATATTTTAATACCGAGTGATGCTGTGGCGCTGTTTTCAGTTACGGAGTAACTCATCTCTCCGGCAGCTGCGCCGTCAATTTCTATAATGAGCCTTCGCTGGGTATTATCAGTGTCGGTTTTAATCTGACCTGCTATTTTTTCCGCCGTTGTACCGAGACCAAGAGGAAATCCGGCGTGAGCCATTACAGAGCCGTCATTCCACCAGCGGCAGAGAGTTTCGCAGTCGGAAGCCTCCGCGTTTCGTACAGTAAGATTTTCGTATGTGAGATACATATAAAATCAGAATCCCAGGTTAAGTCCGCCTGTAAGCTTTCCCATAGTCTGAGTCATCTCGTCAGAGGCTTTTTTCATTGCCTCGTTAATGGCGGCAATAATAGCGTCGGAAATCATCTCCACGTCCTCGGCGCTTTCAGCCTCAATAACCGCGCTTTCGTCAATTTCAAGAGAGAGAATCTCACGTTTTCCGTTTACCTTTACAGTGACCATTCCGCCGCCTGAGGAAGCGGAAAATTCCTTATTTTCGACTTCTTCCTGCATTTTAAGCATTTCCTGCTGCATTTTCTGAGCCTGCTTAATCATGTTCATATTCATGCCGCCGCCCATGCGACCGCCGGGAAATCCGCCTTTTGCCATAATTTATTCTCCTTTATCCTTAATTTAAAAATTTTACATTGTCAAATTTGGCAAGGTCGTTTAGCTTGTCGTTATTTACGGAGCGCACAACCTCGCCCTTAACTATGTTAATTCCGTAGCTCCGCCCCAAAAGCTTCTCACAGGCCTTGGCTATAAGTTCCTTCTTCTCCTTGGTAGAGAGCATAAGGGCAAGAAAATCGTTTTCCGTTGTAATAGTAACTGTGCCGCCGCTCTCCCTTGCGGAGCAGGTGGCAGAGGAAAGCATAAACGATATATCGGGACTTGTGGAAAGCTCCCGGGAAATTCGTTCCCATAGGTCAGATGTTTGCCCGGCACCGGTCGAGGACGTTACATCGGCAGAGGGTCGGGACTGTACGTCAGGCTTTGCCTCCGTTTTCTCCGCGGAAACCTCCGGGGTGGGCGTTTCATCACGTTTAGGGTATAAAACGGGAGGTTCCGGCTCCGGGTGGCTTACGGCGTATCCGTGGGAGTTCTCCTCAGACGTGGGCGCAGACTCCGTTTGTCGGGGAGCTTTCTCTGACGGTGTTTCTGACTCCGGTGCTTCTTTTTCTGATGGCTTTGCTTTCTCAGAAGGGGCACTTTGAGTGGGAACAGAGCCAGAGGGCTCTGACGGCTTTGTTGGCTTTTTTTCTATGGATATGGGGTCTGAGCTTACAGTGCGGAATGGGGAACCGGTTTCCGCAATTTTAAGCCGAAGTATGCTGCTGAGCTTTATAAGGCAGACCTCGGCAGTTGTCCGTTTGTCCCTTGCTGCTGAGAGCCTTGAAATGCTGTCCTGAAGCGTGTCAGAGCAGGAGACAAGCTGGTTTAGAGATAGGTTTTTGCCCATATGATAAAGCTGCTTGGGGCTGAGGGAGCCGGAAATAAGGCTTTCAGCCGATTGAGGCGCGATTTTAACTATCATCATGTCGCGGACGGAGGTCAGAAGCTGACCGAGAATTGAGCCAGGGTCTCCGCCGTTCATAAAGGTTGCCTCAAACTGGGACAGCCCAGACTGAAGGTCCCCTGCGGAAAGCTTATTCCACAGCTCGGCAGTGCTCACCGCGGATGACAGACCAACAGAGCTCAAAACACGGTTTTCGTCCACAACGCCGTCTCCGCGGCACTGGTCCAGAAGGCTGAGAGCGTCTCTCATTGAGCCGTCTGCCAGACGGGAAAGAAGCTGGGCGGCACCGTCTGTCAGCTCAATGCCCTCCATAGAGGATACATAGCTGAGTCTGGCGGCAATGTCAGCGGGAGTAATTCGTTTAAAGAGGAAACGCTGACACCGGGATAGAATGGTAGCCGGAATTTTGTTAAGCTCCGTAGTTGCCAAAATAAAGACAAGATGCTCAGGCGGCTCCTCTAAAATCTTCAAAAGCGCGTTAAATGCTGAGCCTGAAAGCATATGGACCTCGTCAATAATATACACACGCTTTTTCACCGAGGCAGGGGTAAAAATAGCTTCCTCACGGATGGAACGGATATTGTCAACTCCGTTATTTGAGGCGGCGTCGATTTCAACCACGTCCAGTATTGAGCCGGACTCAATTCCAAGGCACGAGGGGCACTGGTTACAGGGGTTACCGTCAACAGGGTGCTGACAGTTTAAGGCACGGGAAAGGATTTTGGCGCAGGTGGTTTTGCCTGTGCCGCGGGGGCCTACAAAAAGATAGGCGTGAGAGGTGTGCCCGGAGGCAACCTGGCGGCGCAGCGTCTGGGTAATATGCTCCTGACCGATTACATGGTCAAAGGTCTTTGGACGGTATTTTCTATATAGCGCCTGATACATTCTGACAGCCTCCTTGTAAAAAAATAAGCTCCGACCGAAAGCGGAGCCTTAACAGCTAAAACAGTTCTGCACATGATTAAATTTTCCTGCGGCATATATTTTTATATATGCCGCACACCTGCCTTTGGAAGCTGAGATATGCCCGTTACAGCGTATCGAAACTCAAGACCGGCTGACCCGAGGCACACACAGATGACTGCTTAATGCTGCTCGGTTCCCCGCCTGACATGGTTCACAGGTCTATATTGCTCGGGACCGGTCTTTCAACGCCCCTTTACGAAGGCAGACAACACATCACACAACCTAGGGCAGGAATTCATCCCTGCTGTAGCGGATTGCAGGTTACAGGGCACCGCTATCTCCCCGACTAGTGCAGCTTATATATTTTACTACATTTTTTAGAATTTATCAATAGCAAGATTTTTGTTTACAAATAGCGGCACTCTCGTAAGTGACAGTGTATAATCAAGAAAAAATTTAAACCGGTATGCACAAATTTTGCGCATACCGGTTTTGCAGCTGAATATAGTGTGGTTTTGAACAATATCCACAATGTTTTCCACATTGACAGCGTCACAATCAGCGCTTTGAGAGGATTTCCTCCACCTGTTTTAGCTGCTCGGGAGTATTTACGCCGATTAATTCGTCACCCATTTCCCGGGAGCAGATGTCCACGGTGAGACCTTTTCTTTTCATAATATCCGGCACATCGGTGAGATAATATTCACCCTGAGCGTTATCTGTTTTAAGCTCCTTAAGAGAGCTGAAAAGATACTCCGCCTTGAAAATGAATATTCCGGAGTTATACTCACGGATATTAAATTCTTCCGGAGTACAGTCACGCTCCTCAACGATTTTATCAAAGCTGCCGTCGGGATTGCGTTTTACTCTGCCGTAACCCTTTAGTGGCTCTTTAGATGTGCCGGAGAGCATGGTGCAGTGGGCGCCGCTTTTTATGTGCTGCTCGTAGATAGCTTTGTAGGTCTCCTTTTTAACTAACGGCGTATCGCCGCAGCAGACAAGCACATCGCCGTCAAAGCCCTTAAGGGCAGATTCGGCGCACATAACGGCGTGACCTGTACCCAGCTGCTTATCCTGTACCGCGAAGGTACACTCCGGAAACGCTTCCATAACGAGCTCTTTCATATAGCCCACCACCACAACGGCGTCAGACAGATTTTCAATAGGCAGTGAGGACAGCACGTAGTCAAGCAGCGGTCTGCCCAGTGCAAGGCGCATTACCTTTGGAGCGTCGCTGCCGTCGGTACGCATTCTCGTACCCTTGCCGGCTGCCAGAACTATAACCTTTAGCTGAGACATATATATTCTCCTTTTTATTTGTGTTTTCAGCGGCACAGGTAGCAGTGCCAGTCATCCTTGTGTTTATGCTCGAAAATATCAAAGCCACATTCCGTCAGGGCGGAGGCTACCTCGCTTTGACGACCCTCAATAATACCGGAACAGATAAACACTCCGTTTTCACCCAGAAGTGACTTTGCCCTTGGTGCCAGTGCGATTATAACGTCGGCGACTATGTTGGCTGTGATGATGTCAAACTTTCGCTCCCCGATATGGCGCGAAACGTCACGGTCATTTAAAACATCACCGGCAAAGGCAGTGAGCCTGTCAGTACCTATACTGTTCAGCCCGGCGTTTTCCATAACAACGGGGGGAGCCTTTTCGTCAATATCACAGCCTATGGCTGTGTCGCAGCCCAAAAGCAGACCGGCGATTGCCAGTATTCCGCTGCCGCAGCCCAGGTCAAGCATGGTTTTCCCCGGTGCGGCAAGGGTGTCCAGTGCCTCAAGGCACATCTGAGTTGTGGCGTGGGCTCCGGTACCGAAGATAAGTCCCGGGTCAAGGCGAAGGGGTATGCGGTTTTCAGCCTCCGGCGGAAGCTTTTCCCACTGAGGCACGATTATAAGGCGGCTTCCCACGGCTATGGGCTTATAATACTGTTTCCAGTTATTTTCCCAGTCCTCGTCCTTTACGGCACGGACGAAAAGCTCTGTGTCAGCCAGCGCCGACTGTAAACGGCGAAGGTCCTCTCGTCCATTCTGACTGTCCTCAACATAGAATTTAAGTCGGCAGACACCTTTCATTGAGGACAGAAAATCCTCGTCCACATAGTCCCAGTATTTTTTATTATCCTCCAAAAACCGGGCGACGTCCTCCTCGTCCTCGGTTATAATTCCCTCAACACCAAGGGAAGTGAGCCTGTCCGTAAGAGGCTCAAGACGGTCATGGACTGTGTTTATTGTAATTTCAAGCCAATTCATATACTGTCTCCGGTAAACGCGTAGAAATTTTTTGCCAGCTCATCAGTTATGTCCTCAATAAAGCTTGAGAAGGTAACACTCATAACGTAATTATCCCGTTTTAAAAACACAAGCAGCTGATAAATATTGTAGGTTGTGCCGTTGACTGAATAATCCGTTACTATTTTTATACCGGAGTGCTCCCCGCCGGCAAAATCAAGGGTAACTATTTCCGATGAGATAACCTCATATCCCTCCATGGAGTTAAGACCGTCTACGGTGGAATCCATGGACAGCTCCGCAAGGTCGCTTTCTGACAGGGAATAACCGTAAAGAACACTGATTTTTTCGATTACAGTGTTTACGTTTACAAGTCCGTTGTCGGCGTAGGCAAACATATCGTAGATATATCCGCTGTCCTCCAGCATTTCAATGACCTCCTGGTCGTTTGTAACGTCTATAATATAGGAGTACAGCGTTTCCATTTCCTCGGGAGTGTAAAATGCCCAGTCGTCGGAAAAATCACAGCCTACTTTAAAATAGCTGTTTGTGTATGTATTTTGGGACATGACGCCTAAAATCGAGCTGTCCACCGTCTGGTCGTTTTCCGGCTCGGCGTCCGTTTCCTGTGACTGAGAATTTTCGTTTTGGGAACCTGAAGAGGTGTTCTCAGTGAAATTAGCGTCGGACTGCTGCCGTTCCGAATCACTGTCCTTACAGGCGGAAAGGGTAAAAGCAAGGATAGCAGCCATAAGCAGCGCGGTAAGTTTCTTTTTCATTTGTTATCCTCCTAACGGCGGGTAATTACCAAATCCAATTATACCACATAACGGTAATATTGTTAATCCATATTTTCCGGATAAAAAGACCCGGGACAGCGCCGGATAGTAACGCTGTCCCGGGTCTTTTTTAGAATTAAAAATAAGAGAGAAGAATTTTATTTATCAGCCTCCGAAGAAGGGGAATATCCCGCTCCAGGAGTCAGGGATTGACTGCTGGGGCTGCTCCTGAGAAGGCTGGCCGTCTGATGAGTCGACGGATTGCTGCTCCGTCTCCAAATCAGAGGAATCATCATAGGTTATGGAAAGATCCAGGCTGCTTCCGCTGCCGTTGTCGGAATTAAAGCGGTACACAGTAAGGGTTCCGGTATCTCCGGGCTCATACTGGCGGAGCAAATATTTAAGCTCGTCAGTGGAGGAGACCTCGGTGCCGTTTAAGGCGGTAATTATATCGCCAACTGCAAGTCCTGACTTTTCTGCGGCAGAGCCCTCGTTAATGCTTAAAACCACAACGCCGCTTGGAAGACCGTAGTACTGAACGGCAAAATCAGAGTAGACGCTGCTTGTAGGCGAGCAGGTAATGCCGAGAGTGGCAGAGGAAACATAGCCCTTTTCAATAATCTGACTGGCAATGGAAATTGCGTCGTTTATCGGAATTGCAAAGCCAAGTCCCTCAACGCCGGAATCAGAGTATTTTGCGGTTACAACGCCGATTACCTGACCGTTTGAGTCATAGACAGGACCACCGGAGTTACCTGAGTTTACAGCGGCACTTATCTGGAACATATTGATAGATGTGCTGGTATTTGTAGCAGAGTCCGTTGTGGTGATAACTCTGTCCGTAGCGCTTACGATACCCTCGGTCATAGTGTAGGTCAGCTCACCCAGAGGATTACCTATGGCGTAAACTACCTCGCCTACTATAAGGTTATCGGAATTGCCCAGGGAAACTGGGTTTAAGTCAAGACCTGTGGGGTCGATTTTTATAACTGCTACGTCGTTATCCTCAAGATAGCCCACAATTTCGGCAGGCAATGAGGTCCCGTCGGCAAACATTACGGTCATTTCATAGCCATACTGAGCGGAATATGATATCACGTGGTAATTCGTAAGGATATATCCCTCATCTGAAATTACAAAGCCCGTGCCGCTGACAGCGGAGGACGTGGTCTGACCGAAAATGTTGGTGGTGACGTTTGTCTGAATACCTACCACCTGAAAATCAGTGGCTTTGGCATAAATTTGAGAGGGTACCTCGCTGCTTACCACAGGCACAACGGAATCGGAACTTACGCCGGGCTCGCTGGAGCCTATAACAACTTCATTTCTGTTAATTACCGGCGACGTATCCCTGTTTTCGAGCATATAGCTCACAATGCCGTAGCAGCAGCCGCTGGATACAAGAGCGCACACAAGTACAAGGCACAGGGCCTTTAAAAGACCTCTGTTCTTTTTTGGCTTTTTCTCCTTCTCTTTAGGCTCGCTGTGAAGGTTGGCGCTGGGAGAATAAATATCGTTATAGTCGGTGTTGGGAGCTTCGTATTTCGGCTCACTCCACATCTCAGAGGTCGTCTCAGGCTCGTAGGTCTGACGAGGTTCTTCGTTTACGTTGTTCTCCTGGGGGGCGGAACCCTCTTCGTTGTTTTCTGGCGTATTGCGAAAATCATCCGGAAAGAACATACTTAACACCTTCCTATATTTTAAATTACCGAATCAATCGGTGGTTTTTTCCTTATCTCGAGTATAATAATACAGGGTAGTTGTGGCGAAAGTATGAATAAAGTGAGATAATTTTTTAAATTCAAATTTAACAAAATTGGAACAAAGGGTCCGCTTGCTGATATAAAAGTTAAGTGTTATAATTAGCAGAGTAAACACGCGGCAGGTGGGACCGGGATAACGCCGGGGAGCTGAAAGCCGGCGTTTACTCTGCACGGGATATTATGCAGGACACAAGTATATTTTATATCGGAAAGGACCCCATTATGCAAAGCAGCATTTTTGTAAAGGGAGCAAGAGAAAATAATCTTAAAAATATTGATGTTGAGGTGCCGAGAGATAAGCTTACCGTATTTACAGGTCTTTCCGGCAGCGGAAAAAGCTCTCTGGCCTTTGAGACTATCTACGCGGAGGGTCAGCGCCGCTATGTGGAGAGCCTTTCCTCCTACGCCAGAATGTTTTTGGGACAGATGGAGAAACCCGATGTGGACTATATAGAGGGGCTTTCACCCGCAATAAGCATTGACCAGAAAACCACAAACAATAATCCACGGTCCACCGTGGGCACAGTTACCGAGATATACGACTATTTAAGGCTTCTCTGGGCCAGGGTCGGCACGCCGCACTGTCCCAGATGCGGAAAGGAAATCCGCCAGCAGACTGTTGACCAGATGGCAGATCAGATAATGGCGCTGCCGGAGTCTACCAGAATACAGGTCCTTGCCCCGGTTGTAAGGGGCAGAAAGGGCGAGCATACAAAGGTTCTTGAAAGCGCAAAAAAGAGCGGCTTTGTCAGAGCGAGAGTGGACGGCAGCGTATATGATTTGGGCGAGCCCATAAAGCTTGACAAAAATAAAAAGCACGATATTGAGATTATAGTGGACAGGCTTGTTATTAAGGAGGGAATACTCCAGCGTCTGACCGATTCTCTGGAGACAGCCCTGAACCATGGCGAAGGTGTTGTCAAAATTGAGCTTGTAAATGAAAAGCGTGATTTGACCTTCTCCCAAAATTATGCCTGTGACGACTGTGGTATATCCATTGAGGAGCTTTCTCCAAGAGCGTTTTCCTTTAACAATCCCTACGGCGCCTGTCCCACCTGCGGCGGTCTTGGCACCCAGCTTATGGTGGACGAGGACATTATAATACCAAACAGGAATGTTTCCATTCTGGACGGCGCCATTGCCGCGCCGGGATGGGATAAGGTAAAAACCGATTCCATCGCCAGAATGTATTTTGAGGCTCTTTCAAAAAAATACGGCTTTCGCCTCGATGTGCCGGTAAAGGATCTGCCTGATGACGTGATGGATATTATTCTTCACGGCACGAAGGGTGAAAAGCTTACGTTAAAATACGACGCGGCCCGGGGTTCCGGCACTTTTTCCCAGTCATTCGGCGGCGTTGTACCCATATTGGAGCGGCGGTACAGGGAAACCCAGAGTCAAAGCGTCCGCCAGGAGCTTGAGCAGTATATGTCCGAGCGTCCCTGCCCGGATTGTCACGGTCTCAGACTGAAGCCGGAGATTTTGGCAGTTACCGTGGGCGGCATGAGTATTACCGAGTTTTGCAGGCTCTCGGTAAAGGACGCCCTTGACTTTATCTCCTCCTTGACATTTTCCGAGAAAGATACCATGATAGCCTCCAATATAATCAAGGAAATAAAATCACGCCTGGGCTTTCTCCAAAGCGTGGGACTTCAGTATCTGACGCTGGGACGGTCGGCAGGCTCTCTTTCCGGCGGCGAAAGCCAGCGTATAAGGCTTGCCACCCAGATAGGATCCTCTCTTATGGGAGTGCTATATATACTGGACGAGCCAAGTATCGGTCTGCACCAGAGCGATAACGCAAAGCTTCTTAAAGCCCTTCTTGAGCTTCGTGACATGGGCAACACCCTTATAGTGGTGGAGCATGACGAGGACACCATTATGGCGGCGGACTATCTTGTGGATATAGGTCCGGGAGCGGGAGTCAACGGCGGCGAGCTTGTGTTTGCGGGAACGCCCAGGGAGATTATGGACTGCGAGAGGAGCATTACCGGTCAGTATCTTTCCGGAAAGCGTTTTATAGCCGTTCCAAAGGAGCGAAGAAAGGGAAACGGCAAGAAGCTTACGATTCTGGGCGCCAGAGAGAATAATCTTAAGGATATTGACGTGGAGTTTCCGCTGGGGGTTATGACCTGCGTTACAGGCGTTTCCGGCAGCGGAAAGTCCAGCCTTGTTACAGAGGTGCTGTATAAAACTCTTGTAAGCGAGCTTAACAGAGCCCATGTCCGTCCGGGACGGCACAGGGATATGCTGGGTATAGAAAACCTTGACAAGGTTATTGAGATAGACCAGTCGCCTATCGGCAGAACGCCTCGGTCAAACCCGGCCACATATACAGGGGTATTTAACGACATAAGGGAGCTTTTTGCCTCCACCCAGGAGGCTAAGGCCAGAGGCTACGGCAGCGGACGGTTTTCCTTTAACACAAAGGGCGGGCGCTGCGAAGCCTGCTCCGGCGACGGACTTATTAAAATCGAGATGCATTTTCTCCCTGATATATACGTCCCCTGCGAGGTTTGCAAGGGAAAGCGGTATAACAGGGAGACCCTTGAGGTGCGCTACAAGGGGAAAAACATATATGACGTTCTTGAGATGACAGTGGACGAGGCTGCGGTATTTTTTGAAAATCTGCCGAAGATATATAAGAAGATAAAGACACTTTCCGAGGTAGGACTGGGGTATATAAAGCTTGGTCAGCCCTCCACCACTCTTTCCGGCGGCGAAGCCCAGAGGGTAAAGCTTGCCACGGAGCTTTTGCGTCCCGCAACGGGAAGAACCTGCTATGTGCTGGACGAGCCTACCACAGGTCTTCACACCGACGATATTGCAAGGCTCCTTCAGGTGCTAAACCGCCTTACCGACGCCGGAAACACGGTCATTATAATTGAGCACAATCTTGACGTTATAAAGACTGCCGACTATATTATAGATATGGGACCGGAGGGCGGCGACGGCGGCGGAACCGTTGTGTTCTCAGGAACTCCGGAGGAGTGCGTCAAATGCGCCGGGAGCAAGACGGGACAGGTTTTGAAGGAATACTTTGAACATCACCCGGAGCAGCTTAGTTAACAAAAAGAGACCTCAGGGCATAGTATGCCCTGAGGTGATTTTTTATGGACCCTGAAAAGGTAAGGCAGGTTCTGGAGCGGGTCCTCACCGCACCGGACAATAACGAGGTAAAACCGGGAGAAAGCCAGCGGCTGCGTCAGCTTATGGAAGAGCGGCAGCAGGCAATAAACGAGGTGGAGACAGTGACAGCCCAGTGCCGGAGCCAGAGAACACGGCAGGATTTATGCGAGCTTAAAAAGGAGCTTTACCACCAGAAAGCGGAGCTTGTAAGGGAGTATTTTCTTCTTACCGGTGACACATATTACCCGGCAGGGGGCAGGGTTGAGCACCGGGATATGGTGACGATGCTCAGGGAAATTTACATACGGGCGGAAAATGCCGCCCTTATATACACCGGGGCAGGAAGGGAGACTGAAAGCGGCTATCTGTGCCGTCTTTACGGCGCTATTGCCCAGAGCTCCCAAAACTGGGCAGGGAAAATGCGCTGTGCAGTGTCAAGAGCCATGGGCATTGACAGAGTTATGTAAAAAAACAGGGACGCGGGTGAAAACCGTGTCCCTGTTTTTAATATCGCTTTATAAAAATTCCTTTCCGAAGGGGGAGGGCAGCAGCCGTCCCAAAGGATAGCTCACATACCGTCCGTCAGACCGGGCGCAAAGCAACTCCATATCGGGGGAAAACTCCTGCATTACCTGGCGGCAGACGCCGCAGGGTACGCAGTACTGGGAGGAATTGGCGTAGATGGCTATACGGCGAAAGCTCCGCTTACCCTCACTGACGGCCTTGAAGATTGCCACCCGTTCAGCGCATACAGTACAGCCCAGCGCCGCGTTTTCAATATTGCAGCCCGTATATACCGAGCCGTCGGAGCACTCCAGCGCCGCGCCTACGGCAAATTTGGAGTAGGGCATATAGGCGTTTTTCGTCGCCTGGGTAGCGCGATTAATTAGCTCTCTGTCGGTCATTGCCTTGTCACCATCCTCTTTGAATTTATTATTCAGTTTTCACCGTGCACTCCGTTATCCGTGAAAATATACCGGAAAGGGAGGGAGTCAAACCGGAAACAACCCCGATGTGGGTGGCTACTGTTTTCGTCTTGTAGGCGATGGGGATAACGGGAGCGTTTTCCGCCACGTAGCGGCAAAGTTCCCCGGCGGCTTCCGCCTTTTCATCTTCCCCGGCGGCGAGAAAATCGGAAACAAGACTTTCATAGTTTCCGTCTGACACGTTGCCGTAATTTGCGCTTCCGCCGGAGGAGAGAAGACCCCGAAGGTCAAAGTCGGCAGGAATCCTGACCTCGCCTATATATACATTATACGTTCCTGCAGTGAGATTTTCAACATATCTTGACCATGAAAGGGGAATGACCTCGGCAGAGATTCCGTTTCCCCGAAGGGCGGAGGAAAGCTGATTTGCCACAGCCACCTTGGCGGAGCTTTCTGAGTTTACTATTATTGTAATAGTAAAGTCTCCGTAGGCGGGACTTTCAAAAAAGCCGTCGTTATCCGTATCGCTGTATCCCGTATCGGTAATGTACTTGGCAAAATCCTGCCGTGAGTACGTGGCGTAATCCTCCCAGCTTTCGTCATAATAGGGAAG
>CALWYM010000097.1 GCA_944385775.1 uncultured Oscillospiraceae bacterium
TCTGGTAGGCATATTGGGCCGCAGGCAAAAGCAGCAAAGCCAGGTCTGAACCCCCTTAGCGCAAAGTGAACCCCCTAACGCCAAAGGGGGTTCATTTGTATCACAATTAGGGTCATTTTCCAAAAAAGAACCGCGATTTTGATACAAGGCGTATCAAGGTTGCGGCTCTTTCTTTTATTTTGGAGGTTTTTGATATGCAGATTTGGAATCACAACGCTGCCTACTACAAGCAGATTAAAAAGTGGACGGCACCATGCAAGTCTATACTTGATGTGGGTTGCGGAAACGGTTCGTTAATTTCATATCTTGATGACGGAAGTAAAGAGCTCACCGGCATTGATATCGAACCGTCCTGCATTGATCGGGCGAAGCAGTCACACCACTCTGCACACATACGTTTTGTGTGCTGTAATTTTCTTACTGATAAAATAACAGGCGTTTATGATGCAGTCATTTTTGTCGCCTCAATCCACCACATGGACATGGCTGCCGCCCTTGAAAAAGCCAAGGCATTGCTTTCTGCACATGGGCGTATTATCATCGTTGGTCTTGCCAAGCCATCGAGTTTGGCAGATTATATCATAGAGATCCTGCGGGTTTTACCGTGTAAAATAATTACAAGTCTTAAACACGCTCAATCAAGCGAGGAACTGGATCTTCCCGTTTCCTATAATCTGCCTACATTAAAAGAAGTAAGAGAACTGTCCGTTAGGCTCCTTCCACATGCCGTAATGAGATATGGTCTGTATTATAGATACCTGCTCATATGGATAAAATGTTAAAAAAACAATTTTTTGTAATTTCAAAGTTAAAATAATAACGCTGGTAAGGATACCATACGTATCCCTATCAGCGTTTTTTATGACAGAAATTCAAAAGCTTCTTAATTTCGATGCGGTTTTTATTCAGCAAACACGCTGTCTAGAAAACTCTCCCAGCTGTCTGGGTTCTCTACGTAATACTTTGGACAGATTTTTCCGGTAATATCATAGTGACGGATAACGTCATCACGCTTCAGCCCGTATGTATCGCAGAGCCATTTTGTAAGCTTTATAAGTGATTCCTCCGTTTCCGCGGTAAATTTTCCTGTTTCGTCAGGGTGACAGCACTCAATGGAAAGTGTGTCCTCGTTTCTGCCGTTTGAGCAGTAGGCCACCTCGTCAATGGGAACGCACATTATTACCCTGCCATCAATGCCGATTATAAAATTGCTGCTGGCAAAGGCTTCACCGGTTACCGCCAGATTTTGAAAGTAGCTTCTATTATTTTCCGCCGTAGTTCCCGGATTTCCCACATAATGAATCACAACGCCGTTTACCGCTGTAAGCTTATCTCCCGGTCGGGAAAATTCGTTTACGCTTATTAAATCCACATCTATGAAGTCCGGCAGGTCCATATCCTCCATGGAGGGTACCGGCTTCGGAAGTATGGAGAGCACAAAGCACACTATGGCAAAAATGAAAAGCAGCAGGAAAAAAAGAGTTTTAAAACCCCTGCCCCGCCGCCGCTTAATATGCGCGCTGCCCTTATGTTTGCGGTAGTCCATTAGTATCACCTCAGTAAAATACTAATCTGGGAAGATGGAGAAGTCAATCGGATTAATTAAATCTTAAAACAATATTTAAACTGTTTTAAAAAACCGTTTTGCATAAGCGGAATAAGACTCTTGCAATTTGTTTGATATAGTGATAAGATAGCTTTATAGTTATTTAGGAAAGGAAGTTGTCGAAATGAGAATTGTAGATCTCCATTGCGATACAATAATGCAGTTTTATCGTGGCAAGCACCTGGACGGCATGGAAGACACCCATATAAACCTTCAGAAGCTTATAGACGGTCAGTGGATGTGCCAGTGCTTCGCTATTTTTGTGCCCTGGACCCCTGCCGGAAAGCCCTCTCGCAGACCCGGTCCTCCTATCGACCCAAAAGAGTATTTTGAGCAGGCCTATATGGCGTATCTCCGTGAGATGGAGCTTAACAGGGACAAGGTTGCAAAGGCATATTCCGTAGAGGATATTGAGAGAAACTATGCCGAGGGCAAAATTTCATCACTTCTTACAGTAGAGGATTCAGTTACCCTTGACGGAGATATAACAGTTCTCGACGAATATTACAGAAAGGGAGTCAGAATGGCGTCCCTTACCTGGAACCATGAAAATTCACTGGGCTACCCCCAGAGCATGAATAAGGAAGAGCACATGAGAGGTCTTAAGCCCTTTGGAATAGAGGCTGTAAGACGCATGAACGAGCTTGGCATTGCCGTTGACGTTTCACACCTTAATGAGGGCGGCTTCTGGGACGTTGTAAAGACCACCACAAAGCCCTTTATTGCTTCCCATTCCTGCGCCCGTGCCCTTTGCGACGTAGGTCGTGACCTTACCGACGAACAGCTTAAGGCTCTCGGCGACAAGGGCGGCGTTGTGGGTGTAAACTATCTGGCAGGCTTCCTCCACCCGGTAGTTGACAAGGAAAAGGATAACTACACCTCCATTGAGGACGTTGTCCGGCACCTTAAGCATATGGCAAATGTGGCAGGTATTGACTCTGTTGGTCTGGGCTCCGACTATGACGGCATGAGTTCAAAGCTTGAGTGGAAGGACGCCGGCGGTCAGCAGCTTCTTGTCCAGGGTCTTGAAAAGGCATTCACTCCGGAAGAGGTTGAAAAGATTTGCTACAAGAATGCTCTTCGCGCCTTTAAGGACATTATCGGAAAGTAAAATAATCAAAGCGCCGCAGCTTTTTTGCGGCGCTTTTTTAAACAGTGCTGAAAGGAAGTGCAAAATATGTCATACATCGGTGTAGTCAGCACAAAATACGGACGTATGAGCGGCGTTGAGCTTTGCGGAGAGTACGAGGGCATAACAATGTTCAAGGGCATACCCTACGCCAAACCGCCGGTAGGCGAACTGCGCTGGCGGCAGCCCATGGAACCGGCAAGCTGGCAGGGAGTCCGCAACTGCACAAGCTACGGACCCATATGCGTTCAGCCCGGGGAGGGCGACCAGGGAGCGGAGCCATGGGCGACGGATTTTTACTATATGGGAACTCCGCCCCAAAGTGAGGACTGCCTTTACCTGAATGTCACTACCGGCGCAGCTTCCGCTTCGGAGAAGCGCCCTGTTTTCGTGTGGTACCACGGCGGAGGCAGCGACCACGGCTACTCATATGAAATTGAGTTTGACCCGCGGGAGATGGCGAAAAGAGGAATCGTTGTGGTTTCCGTCGCCCAGAGACTTTCCATGTTCGGATACCTTACCCTACCCCAGCTTGACGCCGAACAGGAGGGTAAAAGCGGAAATTACATAGTTTCAGACAACATTCAGGCGCTGAAATGGGTAATTGAGAATATTGAAGCCTTTGGCGGCAACCCGGACATGATAACGGTAGGCGGACAGTCCGCCGGTACAAGGAAATCTACCATAGCCGCATATTCGCCTGTTGCAAGAGGTCATGTAAAACGGATTATTAACCAGAGCAGCCTTAACTGGGGTGTGGAGTACCTTACAAGGCAGCAGGCACAAAAGCAGTGCGCCGATTATCTCCGTGCCATTGGAATTGACCCGGACCTTTCCCCGAAGGAGCTTCGAAAAATCGAGGCAAGTGCCTTTTTGCCTCCGGCAGGCTCCAATATCAGAATACCGGGACCCGTAATATGCGACGGTGAGATGGTACCTGATATAAAACTTTCAGATACCATGGACAGATATATGGGCGAAATGGATTATCTTTCCGGTCTTAACCTGGGCGAAAGAATGCTTACAGGCAGTCAGCAGCCAATAAAAAGCCGTGATGAGCTGCTGGGGATTATCAGGGATATTACAGGAGAATTATACGAAAAGTATAAATTTTCAGAGATTGCCGATGTTTCAGACGACGGAGCCAACAGACTGGGGCGGTATCTTGCGGCGCTGGGACTGGGTGAGAGCTATTTCAGTCCCCTTTACGTAAACCGCAGGTTTGGAATATACAGAGCGGAAAAATTCCCGGAGAAAAAGACCTTTACGTATCTTTTTGCAAGGGTATCTCCTGTAAGAGACGAGGATTACGGAACGCTCCGCGACCCGGAACGGCTTTTAAGCTGGCACTCCAACGAACTGTGGTATATGTTCAAATCCCTGAGAGAAAACGTCCCTCCCGCAAGACCATGGGAGCAGTGGGACTATACTCTTGCCGACATTATGTGTTCCTACTGGACAAATTTTATAAAGACGGGAGACCCAAACGGTGATGGACTGCCAAGGTGGGAGGACTCCTCCGAAGGTGGCTTTGCAATTTTGGGAGACCGGATTGAAAATGTCGATGATTTGGGCGTAATTGACGATTTTACAGAGGAATATATGACAGGCAAACTTCCAAGATAAAAGAAAAACAGGGTACCTAGGTACCCTGTTTAATTTGTCACTGGTCAAATTCCTCGTCCGGGGGTATATCGTGGACCTTTACTATAATTTCGTGAGCCATAAGCTCGCTTGTGTTTATAACTGTAATGGTAAGATTCTGATAGTCGAAGCTGTACCCCTCTTCAGGAATTGAGCCGGTCTGCTCTGTAAGCCAGCCGTTTACCGTGGTGGCTTCCGAATCCTCATCGGGCTCAAGGTCGAAAAAGTCAAAGAAATCCTCAAGAGAAGCGGAGGCGAGGACCTTATATTCACCGTTTGGCAGAGCCTCAAAATCCTCAACAGCCTCGTCACCTTCGTCCCAGATTTCGCCCACGAGCTCCTCCAGAATATCCTCCATAGTGACAATACCGGCTGTCTCTCCGTATTCATTTACAACGATGACAATGTGGTTATGCTCCCTCTGCATATCGTGGATAATCACATCAAGATGGGCCGTTTCGGGGACAAAGGTCGGCTCAAACATGGCATCGCTGAGTTTAAAGTCCGGCTTTGTATGTTTAAGTAAAAAGTCTCTCACATAGAGAACGCCCACTATGTTATCTGTCTTTTCGGCATAGACCGGAATACGGGAAAATCCCTCATTTTCAATTACAGTGAGGATTTCCTCGTTTGTAGCGTCCTGAGAGATGAACACCACGTTTCTCCGCGGCGTCATAACATCTTCAGCCGTCATTCCATCAAGCTTAAAGACATTTTTGATATACTCCACATCATTCTGACTGAGACTGCCTTCGTCAGCTCCCGCGTCAAGCATCAGCACAATATCCTCCTCGGATACCGGTTCCTCCTTCTCCTCAGGGTCAATGCCTATAAGCCTGAGCACACCGTTTGTGGAAACGGTAAGCAGCCATACAATGGGCTTAAGGCAAACAGCCAGCACCGAAATAAGTCCGCAGACCGATTCGGCCAGCTTTTCCTTGTGCTTCATGGCAATACGCTTCGGAACAAGCTCACCCAGAACCAGGGTGAAGAAAGAGAGAATAAGAGTAATTAACACCACCGCAACGGTGTTTATAAGGGCTGCCTTCGACTGATCGATGCCAAACTCACGCACAAATAAACCGGAAAGCCGTGACGCGAAGTTATCGGCGGCGAAAGCGGAGCCGAGAAATCCTGCCAGGGTAATACCGATTTGAATTGTAGAAAGGAACCTGGTGGGCTCCTCAATCATCTTCAGCATCTTAACGGCTTTTTTGTCACCGTCCTCAACCCTTGCCTTGACCTTCTTCTCATTTAGGGAAATAACCGCGATTTCCGTTGCGGCAAAGAAGGCGTTTATCAGAATGAGTATAAGCTGTAAAAGTAATTGTCGAAAAATTTCAGACATAAATTGACCTCCAAAAAATTAAAAAGTGCTGTGTTTTCTTCTGAGATTCGTTATTACGGCTTTATCAATTAATATTAACATTAAGCAGCCGCAGAATGCTCTTTTTAAAAACACGGCGAATTTTTGAAGGCCGTTTCTCGCCAACACACTCACTACTTCGAGGTAGCGGGTCCACAATGTTCATCTCCCTTCGTTACATAAAATCCCTTATATTTTATATTAAATACGCAAATTAGTCAAGAGGGTTAAAGAAACAGTATCCCCGGCGGAACGTCACGCTCCGCCGGGGTAACAAATTTATACAGATTTTACTGTCAGTCCTTTTTGGACTTAAGGCTTTTCATTCTAAGAGAATGGTCAAGAATACTCTTTCTTATACGCAGGGATTTAGGGGTAACCTCAAGCAGCTCATCGTCAGCCAGAAATTCAAGGCACTGCTCAAGGCTCATAATTCTCGGCGGCACAAGACGCAGCGCCTCGTCAGAGCCTGCGGCACGCATATTAGTAAGCTGCTTGCGCTTGCAAACGTTTACCGTTATATCCTCAGACTTCGGAGTCTCTCCTACAACCATGCCGGCATAGACTGAAGTGCCGGGGGAGATAAACATTACGCCCCTGTCCTGAACGCCGAAAATTCCGTATGCAACGGCTTCTCCTGTTTCCGAGGCAACCAGAGAACCGGTACTTCTGCGGGAAAGCTCGCCTTTGTACTTGTCGTATTTTTCAAATACGGAGCTCATAATGCCCTCGCCCTTGGTTGCGGTAAGAAATTCGTTTCTGTATCCGAAAAGACCACGGCTTGGTACAAAAAACTGCATTTTTGTCCGTCCGCCGGAGGGCGTCATGTCAAGAAATTCGCCCTTTCTGGCAGAGAGCTTTTCAATAACGGCTCCCGCGCAGTCGTCAGGCACATCAACCACAACACGCTCAATGGGCTCGCACAAAACGCCGTCAATCTCCTTAAGGAGCACTCTGGGTGGTGATACGGCAAATTCATAACCTTCACGGCGCATGGTCTCAATAAGAATTGAAAGGTGCATTTCTCCCCTTCCGGCAACATTAAAGCTGTGATCTGAACCCTCAATTTCAGTAACTTTCAGTGAAACGTCCTTAAGGGTCTCCTTTTCAAGCCTGTCACGGAGGTTTCTGCTGGTAACATACTTGCCCTCTTTTCCTGCAAAGGGCGAATCGTTTACGGAGAAGGTCATTTCCATGGTAGGAGCGGAAATTTTAATAAACGGCAGCGGTGTGGGGTCCTCTGGAGCACAAATCGTGTCGCCGATGGTTATGTCGCCGATTCCCGAAAGAGCTATAATGTTTCCGGAGGACGACTGGGTGACAGGCACCCTGTTAAGACCCTGGAACTCATAAATACTCACTGCCTTTGCACGCCTCGGTGCCAAATCCGGGTCATGGTAGTTTGTAACTGCAATCTCCTGGTTCTGATGAATAGTGCCGCGCTCAATACGACCGATAGCAATGCGTCCAACATACTCGTTGTAGTCCAAAGAGCTTACAAGCATCTGAAGGGGCTCATCGTCCCTGTCTTCAGGAGCGGGGATATAGTCCAGAATCGTGTCAAAGAGGGGCTTTAAGTCAGTACCGGGCACATCCGGTGAGAAGCTGGCAGTACCCTGTCTGCCTGAGCAGAAAAGCATCGGTGAGTCAAGCTGCTCATCTGTGCAGCCAAGCTCCATGAGAAGCTCAAGGCACTCGTCCACAACCTCCAGAGCACGCTGGTCAGGACGGTCAATTTTGTTAAGCACCACAATTACACGGTGACCAAGCTCAAGAGCCTTACTGAGGACGAAGCGGGTCTGAGGCATCGGTCCCTCAGCGGCGTCCACCAGCAAAATAACTCCGTTTACCATCTTAAGGATACGCTCCACCTCACCGCCAAAGTCGGCGTGACCCGGCGTGTCCACTATGTTAATTTTTGTACCGTTATACTCTACGGCAGTATTCTTAGCCAGAATTGTAATGCCGCGCTCACGCTCAAGGTCGCCGGAGTCCATAACACGCTCAACAACGGTCTGGTTATCCCTGAAAACGCCGGACTGCTTAAGCATCTCGTCTACGAGAGTCGTCTTGCCGTGGTCAACGTGGGCAATTATAGCTACATTCCTTATGTTTTTCTTCAAAAATAACACTCCAATTATGTCCTGCGCGGAACTGTCCTTCCGGCAGTAAGATTATACCCGTAAAAATCCGGCAACCGATGTTTGCCGGAGAAAGGGAAAAAGATAATAACAGTTATCGTCTAACCGAAATATTATACACATATACCGTGAAAATTGCAATATCCCCGGCAAAAATTATCGTTCTGGCGGAAAACATGGCTTTTTTAAAGTTTTGCCTTGTGCGAAATAATATATGCTTTTAAAACAAACACACGCCTTTTTCTTCTCCCCTTGATTTTTCTTCAAAAGTAAGGTAAAGTGAAATAAAGCGCAGACTGCCGTCATTGGGACGGCACGATTGGATTAAATCGGGGAGGGAGTTTGGACTGATGGCATTTTTTGAAAAGCAGATAAAAAGCGACATAAAGTTTCAGGGCAAAATCGTAACTGTGAGAACAGACGAAGTGGAGCTTGTAAACGGGCACAGCGCATACCGTGAGGTGGTGGAACATCCAGGCGGCGTTGGAATCGTGGCTGTTGACAGTGATGGTCAGGTCCTTCTTGTCCGTCAGTTCAGATACCCCATGGGAGAGGAGCTTTTGGAGATACCGGCAGGAAAGCTTGAATACGGAGAGGATCCAAGAGAATGTGCCGAACGTGAGCTCTCGGAGGAGACCGGTTACAAGGCGGGATGCTTTGTAAGCCTTGGTGAAATGTACCCGTCACCTGGCTACTGCAAGGAGGTGCTCTACGCCTATCTCGCAACGGAGCTTTATCCCGGAAAGAGTCATCCCGACGAGGACGAGTTTTTATCTGTGGAGAAAATGCCCTTTGAAAAAGCCTGCGAGCTGGCGGTTTCCGGGGAGCTCAAAGACGCAAAAACTGTTATTGCACTGCTGAGAGCCGGAAAAATCCTGAAAAAGTAACATAAAATCTACTTTACATTTTGAAAAAATGTGGTATAATGCAGTTTGTGATATGACTACGGGCACGCTGTTACTGTGCGTGCCCTCACATATGGGCCTGTAGCTCAGCTGGGAGAGCGTTCGGTTCGCATCCGAGAGGTCGACGGTTCGATCCCGTTCAGGTCCACCATTTATATGGAAATTGCCGCAGTTTTTACTGCGGCGATTTTTTATTTTATTACAAAAATACCACACATGGAATTCCGTTCTCCTGCGACATAATGGCGTAAATCTATTAAAGGAAAAATTTACTCTGCTGCAGCAGGCACCTATTTTGATTGGATTCTTTTGGCTTGTATCAGATGACCGCAAGCAAATCCGTCGGAGACGACAAGCTGTCAAGAAAATCGGTTTCCGGCAGACCGTTTCTCTTAAACTCCGGTGCGCAAAAACAAAAGTAGATAATACTGTTTATATGACATGAATTTCAATAATTAGCTAATAAGTGAAGCGGATTAATATGTATCCACCGCCTTAATGGGCGGTGGTATACTGGTTAAAGTGTGACAACAGACTCGCAGCAGCGGTAATCCGTATCAATATTATTAGCCAGAAAACGAGCTTTAAACTTACGGGGACTGCACATTGTCCCGTCAGATACGCTCAAATCCTCAGGTATTACAAACTTAATGCACTTTACCAGCACATCCCTGCACATCGGGAAACTGTGAGCCGGAATTGTCATAGCCTTCATGCCACGCTGGTATTCCATGCCGTCCTGATCTACCTCGGTGAGAATTGCTGCCAAAGCCACTCTCTTTCCGGGACAGACATTTTTAACGGTAACGTCCATTTGGATAATCATTCCCCCGGACTCCATATAGACATCGCCCAAGTCCACCAGGACTGAATCCCGACAACCTTCCACATCAAGGTCCATCGGCTCAGGGCATTTTTCCGGATGAACCACAATATCACATTCTACCGATACGGTAGGCTTCGGGAAAGAAACTACGTTTCCCTCATTGTCTGAATACGTAATGGACTGATTAACCAGCTTGGTTCCGGGCTGCTGGCTTACATGACGGATAAAGAAATCCAAAGATGCGCTTTGGCTGGAGGTCACCCCTAACTGGGAAATGTTCCACCGCAGAGAGTTGGCATCCAGCATGGTGGCAGACCCCATGGTAGGAGACGAAATACTGGTGATAACAAAGTCCGGGTTAACAACTTCATTGATTACAATATCCGTAGCGCCAGGTTTTGAAATGTTGGCAGCCAGCTCTGCAAAGAGTTCTTCCAGGTCTGCAGAGTCCGGCGTCACCGCTACATGGGAGGCATCCGGGTCAGTAGCCCAGGCATTTAATGCATTAACGTCCAGACCATCTGAGCCAATTAGACCGATGCAGTAAATGATAATTCCCTGCGCTCTAATTGCGGCGGCCACAGGAGCAGGAGGCGCACCGGTAGTGGTATTGCCGTCCGTGAACATAACCATGACCTTGGCGTTGGCAGAGGTAGGGTCAAACATCTGGACTGCTTTTGTAAATGCGTCAGCATGATTGGTATTTCCGCCGGCAGTTAAGCTGTCTACTGCTGTTTTCAGTGTGTCAACAGAGGTGATTAGTTGCGTATCAGTCACTGCGTTATTGGAAAAGCTGACAATGCCCATTCGGCTGCCGGAACCAATCTGACCGTCTTTGCTGCCGTCGGTGGCCTCGTCAATGATATCAATAAAGGTCTTTGCTCCCAGCTTCATGTCAGCCAAGGGAGTTCCGGTCATACTACCGGAGCGGTCCAGTATTAACACTATATCGGTGGGATTTGAAACAATATCCGGCGCAGCGGTTAGCGCCAGAGTTACACGCAGAGCACCATCGCAGTTTATGCGATTAGTGCTGACAACTTTGTTGGAATTTGTAATACCCATGTGTGTTACCTCCTTCTGGGAACAGATTCCATCTCATTGTATGAGCGTACCGATGAAACTGCTCATGATTTTTGTCTCGTTTTAGACTAAAGAACCTTTTTTTACCCTGCGCATAGAATGAAAGTGGCAATTGCCAGAAAGGAGTTTTTCTTATGGTTAATTTAAATTCCGAAGTACCCAACGAATCTCAGACTTGTCCCGCTGTGGGTTATCAGTCTGCGTCTATCTGTGTTCCTGTCACCGTAACTCCCTTTGCCCAGGCCGGCATTACCACAACCAGATGCTGCGGCGATCCTGTGATTACTCAGGGTCGCGAGGTTTGCGGCGGCGTGAAGAACGGTTCATGCTTTTTTACCATTACCCAAAATATCTGTGTGGCAGTCCCTGTTGAGTTTGGCGCGGTAGCCATAGTAGGGGATAGCTATATTAACTGCAACGGGGCATCGGAGCAGGATATCTGCACCGATTGCGGAACAATCTCCCCTCTGCCTGATGTTACAATTCCAGAAGCCTGACCACATTTTTGCAGGGCAGGTTTTCTCATAAAACATCCCATAGTTCTAAAATGGGTTTCACCCATTTCCTCTGAGCTTTTCTCAGCCTCCCGACCAGTGCGGGAGGCTTTTTTATTCCGTATCGTCGTTGTATACACCAAAATCACAGTTACAGGAGAAGGTATGGTAGAGCTTTTAACTACTTTTGCCCCGGAGTTTTTACAGGTACCTTTTTACGCTGTAATTTTTCCCTGCTCTAAGGTTATATTTCATTCACACATTCACATATCCTTCTATGGGAGGTGAACATAATGAAATATAGCTACGAAGAAAAAACAAGCAGACTCAGAAACTTTCTTGGCTCTGGTCGTGTATATGTGGCAGCCATTGCTATTGCTGTTTTCATATTCGCTCTGGTGGAGGTGCCTGATTTTGCCGCGGTGGGCGGCACCGCAAGGCAGCTTCCCATTTATTCCGTGGAACGGGAGGGCAAGTATATATCCCTGTCCTTTGACGCTGCCTGGGGAAACGAGGATACCCAGACCCTTATTGACATTCTGGCACAGTATGACGTAAAGGCTACTTTCTTTGTCGTGGGTCAGTGGGCGGAGAAGTACCCGGAATCGGTAAAGGCGCTAAGTGACGCCGGTCACGAGGTAATGAACCACTCCTACGACCACCCTCATATGAATTCCCTGTCCACCGAGCAGATTGTTTCCAATATATCACTGGCAAATGAGAAAATTTCCGCCATTACCGGGGTAAGTCCCACCCTTTTCAGACCACCCTACGGCGAGTATGACGACCATGTAATAAACGCAGTGCGCTCCATGGGAATGGAGCCTATACAGTGGGATGTGGACAGTCTTGACTGGAAGGATTACGACAGCGACACGATATATAAGCGCGTTACGGAAAAAGCCGCTCCCGGCAGCATTGTACTTTTCCATAACGCAGCCCTCCACACTCCCGAAGCACTTGGCAGCATTATAGAATACCTTCAGGGAGAGGGTTATGAAATAGTGCCCATAAGTCAGCTGATTTACCGGGAAAATTATACTATTGACCACACCGGAAGACAGTTTTCCGCCAGCGGAGAAACATAAAGACGCAGAAAGCCTTATGTCGGGAGAAATTTTCCGGCAGCCTCCGTATAAAGAAAAAAGGTACGCAGTATTTGAGCTTTTTCCCATACTGCGTAACTAATTCCGTACTTAGCGCTTGTCGCTAACTGTATCTCTGCTGTTTCTTTCTTCCACGGCAGAAATGGGGTCCTCGGGAGC
>CALWYM010000098.1 GCA_944385775.1 uncultured Oscillospiraceae bacterium
TCTGGAAACGCGCCAGCACGTTCTTATGAAGGGAAAATATGATACGGACGCTATTGGTTTTTACCGTGGCGTATCAAAGACCTGTTTTAATGTGCTGCACTATGTAGGCGGACAGCTTTTGGGCAAAGATACAAAGCTTATAGAGGACCCTGTGGAGGAGGAAAGCGCAGAGGCTATTTCCCTTCTCACCAGGCAGTATTACGCCGCCAGGGAAGCCGCTCCGAAAAATGTGCTTTTGCCGGAGGATACGGGGGATATGGAGGAGCTTAGTATTTTTCTGGCGCAGCTTTCAAACCACCCGGTAGAGGTTTCAGTACCTCAGCGCGGGTTTAAAAAGGATTATGTTACTGCGGCCATGGTTAACGCCAGGGAGGAGACAATTCGACTTACCACAAAGGAGGAGCGCATTTCCAAAACAGCGCAGTGGCTTATGGACGCTCTCAAGCTCCCGTCCCTGCCTGACAGAATTGAGTCCTATGATATTTCCAACACGGGCGCTTCCGATATAGTGGCGTCTATGGTGGTTTTCTATAAGGGTAAGCCGCTGAAAAAGGCTTACAGGAAGTTTAAGATAAAGAGTCTGGAAAACGGTCCGGACGACTACGCTTCCATGAGGGAGGTTATAACAAGAAGGTGCCAGAGATACCTTGATGGTGATGAGAAATTTTTGCCTCTGCCGGACCTGTTTCTGATAGATGGTGGCGCAGCTCATGCGGCGGCTGCCAAGGGCGCCATGGAGGCTTTGGGTATAAAGGCTCCGGTTTTCGGCATGGTAAAGGACGACAGGCACAGAACAAGAAGTCTTATTACTTCTGAGGGAGAGGAGATAGGCATAGAGGCTTTTCCTGCTGTTTTCTCATTTATAGGTACGATTCAGGAGGAAACTCACAGGTTCGCTATTACTTTCCACAGGGATTCACACCTCAAGAGCACAAAAAAATCATCACTTCAGAATATTCCCGGCGTAGGTGAAAAGAGACGCATTGACCTTCTGAAAGCCTTTAAGAGTATAAAAGCAATTTCGGCGGCGGGAGTAGATGAATTAAGCAAAGTGGTGCCGAAAAACACTGCACAGGCGATTTTTGATTATTTTCACAGAGAAAGTGGTGAATAAGTCAACATGAGAGTTATAACCGGAACAGCCAGGGGTAGAAAACTGAAGCTGCCCAAGGGTATGGATATACGTCCCACTACGGATATGGTGAAGGAATCGGTTTTTAATATAATACAGGACAGGGTTCCGGAGTCCAGAATGTTGGATCTTTTTGCAGGTACGGGACAGATGGGCATTGAGGCGCTGTCACGGGGTGCCAGGGAAGTGGTTTTCGTTGATATGTCCCCTGTGGCGATAAAGCTGGTTAAAGAGAACCTGACCCTTTCGGGTCTTTCAGACAGAGGGAAGGTTATCAGGGGCGATTCACTGACCTATCTCAAAAGAGGAGAAAAATTCGATATAGTTTTTATCGACCCGCCTTATGAGACCGATCTTTTGGAAAAAGCGCTGGAATCTGTCGCAGCGTTTGACATTTTGAATAAAAATGGTATAATAATATGCGAGTGTAAAAAGGAAAAGGAAATCCCTCAGCCTTCCTGCTGGGATTTTGTCAAAAAGGAATATATCTACGGAAGAATTAAGCTTACTACATTCGTTAAACCTGGGGAATGATCCCTGTATAAAGAAAGGATTGCTTTAGATGGAAAACAGCGTTTCGGATCTTATAGATATGTTATACTCTATGATTCAGGATGCCTGGGGACTTCCTCTGGGTGCTGAAAAATGTGTTATTGAAAGGGATAAGGTCCTTAATCTTATTGACGAGATAAAGGCGCAGCTTCCTGGTGAGCTTAATGAGGCAAAAAGACTGGTAGCAGCCAGAAACGAATACATTAACAACGCCAAGCGTGAGGCTGAATCAATCCGTAAGGTGGCTGAGGACAGAGCAAGGCAGCTTGTGGATGAGCAGGAGGTTGTTCGGACGGCTAAAAGCAGGGCCAATACAATAGTGTCCAGTGCAGAGTCCAAATCTTCAGAGCTGCGTCAGGTGGCAAATCAGTATGCGGACGATACCCTTATGAGGACGGAGCAGGCGATCTCCGAGGCGCTTAATGAGGTCCGTCAGGCTCGCAGTCGCTTCCGCAGCCTTTCCGGTACCACAGGCTCATCTTCCACTGCGGATTCCGGCAGGAAGGTTGCCGACATAGATCTTGACGACTGATACTAGGTTTGAGTTCTGTTTTATTCAAGACTTAAAAATTGAAAAATCTTCCCCCCTGCGAATTTGTCGCAGGGGGAATTTTTTGTATATAAATACCGTCTTTTGCCATTTTGGCAAACTTAATTAAGACTTATATTCACTTTAATCCGGATAAGCTTCGCTTGTCCGGATTTTTTTTGTGAATTCAAAAATATCTCTTGCAATTTCCAAAATCACAATCTATAATAAGTACATCTAAGTGGGGTGAAGTGGGGGAAAGTGCACTAACTTCCCACAAAACAGTGGAGGTGAAAAAAGATGACCGGAGTATTCAGACACACTCTTGATGCCAAGGGTCGTCTTTTTATACCCGCAAAGCTCCGGGAGGAGCTGGGGGACACCTTCTATGTTACACTTTCCATGGAGAAGTGCCTGTCGGCATATTCGCTGGAAAGCTGGGCCCGACTTGAGGAACAGGTTAAGGGCATGACCAGAAAGCAGCAGGTTATCGCAAGACCTCTTTTTTCCCATGCGGCGAAGTGCGAACTGGACAGTCAGGGGAGGATTCTTTTGCCTCAGGCGCTCCGTAGCTTTGCGGGGATTGAGAAAAATGTGGCGGTAGTTGGCGTAGGAGAACGTGCTGAGTTTTGGGATGAGGCGAGCTGGAATGCGGTTGACGCAGTTGAAACCACTCCTGAAAACCTGGCAGCCCTTTTTGAGGAGCTTGATTTCTGATGAGCGGAAAACATATCCCGGTGCTGCTTAATGAGTGCATCGAAGGACTTAATATAAAGCCGGACGGCATATACGTGGATGGAACACTCGGGCGGGGTGGTCATTCCGAAAAAATTGCGGAGAGACTTGATTCAGGAAGGCTTATCTGCATTGACAGGGACGAAACGGCAATAATTGAGGCTGGGGAGCGTCTTAAGCGGTTCGGGGATAAGATAACGTTTGTCAAGGCTAACTTCAGAGATATTGGAGAGATATTGGATAACCTGGGTGTGGAGAGCGTAAACGGTATGCTTTTTGACCTGGGTGTATCCTCTCCCCAGCTTGACGACCCATCAAGGGGGTTTTCGTATATGGCGGACGCTCCGCTGGATATGAGAATGGACACATCGTCGGCTATTACGGCTTATGATATAGTCAATACATATCCTGAGGAGGAGCTGCGCCGTATATTTTTCCAGTACGGCGAGGAGCGGTATTCTCAGAGAATATCGAAAGCCATTGTGAGGGAAAGGGAGAAAAAGCCCATAGAGACAACGCTTCAGCTTGTGGATATAATACGGTCCGCAATGCCGGCACCGGCGCTTCGCGAAAAGCAGCATCCTGCAAAAAGGTGCTTTCAGGCTCTTAGGATTGCGGTAAACGATGAGCTGGACAGCCTGTCGGACATGCTTGGCACAGCCATGGACAGGCTTGCCCCCGGTGGGAGACTTTGCGTAATAAGCTTTCACTCTCTGGAGGACAGAATAGTTAAAAATGCCATTAAGGCAAAGGAGAACGGGTGCACCTGTCCTCCTGAGTTTCCGGTGTGCATTTGCGGATTTAAGAAGACGGTTTTTTCTGTGACAAAAAAACCTATATTGCCCACTCAGGACGAGCTTGACATAAATCCCAGGTCAAGGAGCGCCAAGCTCAGAATTGTGGAGAAATTGTAGACAGGATAATTTTTAGAAAGGAACTATTTTAAAATGGCAGCAGATATGAGATATGCGGCAAGTGGAATGTATGGCAGTGCTGCCTATGACCTTAACCGCTATGGAAATACAGCAGTCCAGGAGGAGTATGAGCTCCCCCAGGAGGAAACCAGAGAGGACGAGCTCAGACAGGAAAAGCTTCGTCATCGTTCGGAGGCAATCAGGGAAGCCAGACGGGTTCAGAGCGTTTCTGTCGCGGCCGTACTGGGTTTTCTTGTGGTCGGAGTGCTGGTTGTGCTTATAATGCTGTCATATATAAAGCTTACTGAGATTTCCGGTGAAATAAATACTCTTGAGGGAACGCTCTCTGAAATTGAGACGGAGCAGACAAAGCTTAAGGTGGAGTATGAGAGTGTATTTAACCTTACTGAAATAAAGGCGTATGCTACCAATGTCTTGGGCATGACAAAGCTCACAGACTCTAATACAACTGTGGTTACCGTCCAAAGAGAGGACAAGGCTGAGATACTCTCAGACAACAGCTCCGGAACAGGTATTATCGAAACGGCTAAGGAATTCATCTCCTCTTTGATGGAATATTTGCGGTAACGTCTGTGTAATATTTAGAGAAAGGCTGAGTTAAACGGCGAAACTGTTTGAGGAGAACGTGTAATGGTTAATCCTGAAAATAACAATTGGCATAGACCGGACAGTAAAATGATTGGCCGCACACTTTTTCTAATGGTAGTGTGCGGCATACTTTGTTTTGTTGTGCTTTTTATCCGGCTGTATAAAATTATGATAGTTGACCATGATTTTTACGAAAATCAGGCCATTTCCCAGCAAACAAGGGAAACTACCGTGGCAGCCTCAAGAGGCACGATTTACGACAGGAACGGAAACGCCCTTGCCATAAGTGCCACAGCGTACAACATATATATAAGCCCCTACGAAATTAATTATTATGATGAAAACATACAGTATATTGCCAGCGGCCTTTCGGAGATACTGGGAGTGGAGTATGATTCCATAGTTGAAAAGAGCGAGAACACAGAAAGCTGGTATCAGGTCATTTCCAGCAAGGTGGAGTCGGAGGTGGCTGACCAGGTCCGGGAGCTTATTAACGAGGGTGAGTCCACCGACGGAAACGGAAAGGCTGTAAAGGGTCTTAAGGGTGTTCACATTGAGGTGACCAGTAAAAGATACTATCCTTATAGTACTCTGGCATGCCATGTTATAGGCTTTGTGGGAACGGAAAACACAGGTCTTGAAGGTCTTGAAAGCGTGTATAACAGCTACCTTGAGGGTACCGACGGCAGCGTTGTGCGCCTCTCCGCAAGTAACGGAATTGAGCTGCTTTTTGAAAACTATGAAAATTATAACGATGCCATTGACGGCAGCGATTTAAACCTTACCCTTGATGTTACCGTTCAAAACATAGCCGAAAGGTATCTTGAGCAGGCTGTTGAGGATAATATGATTAGAAACGGCGGCTGTGTTATCGTTATGGACGTAAATACCGGTGAGATTCTGGCACTTGCCTGCGCTAATGAATATGACCTCAATAATCCCTTTATCCTCAGCGATGAGGACTATGAGGAGCTTGCGCCTCTGAAAGAGCAGGAGGACCAGACCGAATACAATAACGAGCTTAGGAACAGGCGCCTTGCTATGTGGAGAAATATGGCTATATCGGATACCTATGAGCCGGGCTCGGTGTTCAAAATAATAACCATGGCAATGGCTCTTGAAGACGGCGTAGTGACGGAAGATTCAAACTTCTACTGCGGTGGCAGTATGGAGGTTTTGGGAAGAGGCGGCGTGCCGCTTAACTGCTGGAAACGGGCAGGTCACGGCAATCAGACCCTTAAAGAAGCCGCGATGCACTCCTGCAATATAGCTTTTGTTAACATTGGACTTAAAGTCGGAGCCCAGCGTTTCTATTACTATGTGGATTCTTTCGGTTTCTGGAATAAGACGGGAATAGATTTGGCAGGAGAAACCAGCACCAGAGGACTTTGGTGGAGTGATGAGGTTTTTGAGGACCCGAACAACCTTTCACAGCTTGCCGCCGCGTCCTTCGGGCAGACGGCTAACGTAACGCCCATTCAGATGATTACAGCAGTTTCGGCAGCCTGTAACGGTGGATATCTTATGGAACCCTACATTGTCCGTGACATTACAGACCCCGATGGCAATGTGGTCTATTCAAAGCAGCCAACCGTTGTACGCCAGGTTATAAGCGAGGAGACCAGCCGTACCGTTTGCGAGATACTTGAGGCGGTAGTCGGTGAGGAGGGCGGCACAGGTAAGAACGCTTATGTTGCCGGTTACCGCATCGGCGGAAAGACGGGAACTACAACCAAGACTGCCTATGAGGTTGAGACCGGAAAGAGGGAGTATATGGTGTCCTTCTGCGGCGTTGCGCCTATGGACGATCCGCAGATCGCGGTTCTTCTTGTCCTTGATAACCCCGCTCCGATGAGTGAGTCGGGCGTTTACATAAGCGGCGGCGCTATGGCGGCTCCTTATGTTGGAAAGATAATGAGCGAAGTGCTTCCCTATATGGGAATTGAGCCTATTTACAATACCGAGGAGGAGGCTCTGCTTGACGTTACCGTTCCGCTGCTTGTGGGTGATACCGTTGAGTCAGCCATGGCTTCCCTTACTGAAAAGGGCTTTGACTTTAAGGTCGTTGGCGAGGGTACTACGGTAACAGACCAGGTGCCTAACGCTAACGCTGAAATTTCCGCAGGCTCTACTGTAATAATATATGCGGACTCTGAAAAGAGGACTGACGAGGTAACGGTGCCTAACGTAATGGGCATGACATTCGCCAATGCCCAAAAGACCCTTGCGAGCTACGGACTGTTTATGGAAACTTCCGGAGCCCTGCCTACAAACTCAAACATAACTGTGTCTAACCAGTCTGTTGCCGGCGGAACCAAGCTGCCCTACGGAAGCGTAGTATCAGTAACTCTTGTAGACGAGACCAGTCTTGGCTTCTATTAATAATCTGCTCGGACAGATAAAACGAGAGGTAAGTTTATGAAACTTTGTGAACTTATAAAAAATGTGCCGGTGAGAGAAATCTCTGCCGGTGAGGATATTGAGATTACCGGAATAACAAATGATTCAAGAGCCGTAAAGCGCGGCGATGTGTTCATTGCCGTAAAGGGCTTTCAAAGCGACGGTCATAAGTATATTCCTTCTGCCGTAAAGCAGGGAGCCGCCCTTGTGGTATGTCAGGACGTGCCGGAAAACGCCGATTGTCCGTGGGTAGCCGTAGAGGACAGCAGAACAGCGGAAGCGTTGCTGGCAGCTAATTTCTACGGAAACCCGTGTGAAAAGCTTACCATGATAGGTGTTACTGGAACTAACGGAAAGACTACTGTCACCACCCTTACAAGACAGGTGATTGAAAAAGCCACCGGTGAAAAATGCGGGCTTATTGGCACGAATATAAACATTGTAGGCGAGAAAATAATTGAGGCGGAAAGAACAACTCCCGACGCTATTGAGCTTCAAAAGCTTTTAAATGAGATGGTTGAGGCTGGCTGCAAATACGCAGTAATGGAGGTATCCTCCCACGCGTTGTCTCTGGGAAGAGTAGAGGGAATAACCTATGAGGTAGGTGCTTTTACAAACCTTACGGAGGATCATCTTGATTTCCATGAGACGATGGATAAATATGCCGAGGCTAAGGCACTGCTTTTTGGAAAATGCCGTAAGGGAGTGGTAAATGCCGACGACCATTACGCCAAGATGATGACAGACAGGGCAAAGTGTCCCGTAATTACCTTTAGTGCTGAGGGAAAAAACGCCAATGTTAAGGCGAAAAATATTGAGCTTCATGCTAACAGAGTTGAGTTTACGGCAGTAATTGAGGGAAAGAGCGTTAAGGTTTTACTTCACATTCCGGGTAAATTCTCCGTATATAATGCGCTGACGGTGCTGTCAATAGCTTATTGCCTTGGCATTGAGCCTGCCAGAACGGCGGAAATATTGAAAACGCTGGGCGGAGTTAAGGGCAGAGCAGAAATAGTTCCTACCGATACTGACTACACCGTGCTTATTGATTACGCTCATTCTCCTGATGCCATGGAGAATATTCTTCAGACAGTCCGCGGTATCGCAAAGGGCAGAGTGGTAATCCTTTTTGGCTGCGGCGGCGACAGGGAAAAAACAAAGCGTCCGATTATGGGCTCAATAGCCGTAAAGCTGGCTGATTATGTATATATTACAAGCGATAATCCCAGAACCGAGGTGCCGGGAGATATAATAAAGGACATTCTTCGTGGAGTGGAGGGGACCAGCACTCCCTACGAGGTTATAGAGAACAGACGGGAGGCCATATATACAGCTTTGCGTCAGTCAAGAAAGGACGATATTCTTATTCTGGCGGGAAAGGGTCATGAGGACTACCAGATAATCGGAACGGAAAAGTACCATTTCGATGAACGAGAAGTGGTGGCCGATTTTTTCAGAGAAGCAAAAAGGAATGATTCCAAATGATTAATGATGCAATATTAGCTTTCCTGGTTTCCGCTGCCGTAAGCGGGGCATGCGGACTGTTTTTAGTGCCATTTCTGCGCAGGGTAAAGGCAGGTCAGTCAATAAAGGATAACGGTCCTGTGTGGCATACCTCAAAGCAGGGAACTCCCACCATGGGCGGGCTTATGTTTATAACCGGAATTACCGCAGCCTGCTTTCTTGTGGGTATTGGTGAGATTGAAAGGGGAGACCTGCGGCACATTATAATTTTGGGATTTTCCGTGATTTTTGCCGCTATTGGTTTTCTTGATGACTATGAAAAGCTTAAGAAAAAACAGAACACAGGTCTTACCGCAATCCAGAAATTTGCCCTTCAGCTTGCGGCGGCGATTGTTCTTGTTTTACTTCTCCGTCTTGAGGGACATCTTAGCACAAACCTTTATATACCCTTTGTAAATAAGACGATTTATATGCCAACGGTGGTATATCTGATTTTTGCTGCATTTGTAATTGTGGGTACCGTAAACGCTGTCAATATTACCGACGGCATTGACGGACTTGCGGCAGGGGTAACAATACCCGTAGCACTGTTTTACGCTTTTATAGCCACATACTGGGGTTTTACCTCTGTGGGAGTTTTTGGCGGCGCTCTGGCGGGAGGACTTACGGCGTTTTTACTTTTTAATTTTCACCCCGCAAAGGTGTTTATGGGCGACACGGGTTCTCTTTTCCTGGGAGGTGCGGTGTGCGCCACTGCCTTCGCTCTGGATATGCCCCTTATTCTTGTCCCTCTGGGAATTGTATATATCGTGGAAACGCTGTCAGACATTATTCAGGTAACATACTACAAGGCAACCCACGGCAAGCGTATATTTAAAATGGCTCCGCTTCATCATCATTTTGAGATGTGCGGCTGGAGTGAGGTAAAGATTTTTACTGTATTTACAACTATATCAGCCCTTTTTGCAGTCATTTCCTTTTTTGCTGTGGCGTCAAGATACGGGGCATGAAATTAAAAGATTTTTTGGAGGTGAGAGGATATGAGCCGGTACAGTCAGGACTCCTATGAAAACGGCGGCGAAAGAATTGTGGAAAATCCCTATGCCAAAACAAAGGTCAGAAGGGTTGAATATCAGCGCGGTCCGATTGATATGCCATTTTTCCTGCTGACTCTTATTATCCTTATTATCGGTGTTATTATGGTCCTCTCGGCAAGCTTTGCCAGAGCCTATTACGCTTCGGGGACGCCTACAAGGTACTTCACAAGGCAGATGCTGTTTGCAATTAGCGGTGTTGCGCTGCTTTACGCTGCCTCACTTTTTCCTGTAAGCTTTTACAGAAGAATGGCTATGCCGTCACTGTATGTGTCAATATTCCTTCTGGCATTGGTACTTGTAATCGGAAGCAGTGGAGGCGGCGCAAAAAGATGGATTAACCTGGGCTTCACAACATTTCAGCCATCTGAGGTTGCAAAAATCTCAGTAGTTTTGTCCTTTGCCCATATGATATGCGTGTTTAAGGATAAGATGAAAACCTTTAAGTACGGCGTTTTATACTTTGGCATTATCCTCGCGATAATAGTCGGGCTTCTCTGCCTTGAACCTCATATTTCGGCGTCCCTTATTATTGTGGCTGTTGGAGCGATAATGATGTTTCTTGGCGGAACAAATCCAAAATGGTTTATTTTAGGTCTTGTGATTCTCGTCGTTCTGGCGTTTATCCTTTTCAACACCATGGGCTATGTTTCGGGAAGAATAACCTCCTGGCTTGACCCGTTTTCAGACAGCACCGGTGATGGCTGGCAGATAATCCAGTCTCTTTACGCCATCGGTTCCGGTGGTCTTACAGGTCTGGGTCTGGGACAGGGAAGACAAAAATATCTGTATCTGCCTGAAGAGCATAATGACTTTATCTTCTCTGTTTACTGCGAGGAGCTTGGTTTTGTGGGAGCTGTACTTCTTCTGCTTCTTTTTGCCATGCTTATATGCCGTGGATACTGGCTCAGTATACACTGCCGTAACCGCTTTGGTTCTCTTGTTATCGCGGGCTTAACGAGCCTTCTGGCAATTCAGGTTGTACTTAATGTGGCGGTTGTAACAAATCTTGTGCCCTGTACGGGAATTTCCCTTCCGTTTTTCAGTTACGGAGGAACGGCGCTGTGGATTCAGCTTGTGGAAATGGGGGTAATTTTGTCGATTTCCAGGGATATACCCCTGAAAAGATCAAAGAAGAAGGATGGCGTGGAGGAAAAATGAGGTTTTTATTTGCCTGTGCCGGTACTGCGGGACATATTAATCCGGCTCTGGCAATAGCCGGAAAACTGAGGGAACTTTACCCTGACGGGGAGTTCCTTTTCGTTGGAGCAGGGCGAGAGATGGAAAAGCGACTTATCCCCGCTGAGGGATACAGGCTTGTAAACCTTACCATTACCGGTTTCGCCCGGGGTTTATCCGGAGAAAAAATTGCCCATAATATAAAAACAGTCAATAATCTGGTTATTGCCTCCAAAGAGGCAAAGAAAATAATTGATTACTTTCATCCGGATGCCGTTATCGGAACGGGAGGATATGTGTGCTATCCTATAATAACGGCAGCAGCCAAAAGGAAAATACCGACGTTTCTCCATGAGTCAAATGCCATTCCCGGCTTGGCGAACAAGCTTCTTTCGGGAGTAGTTGACGTTATGATGGTAAGCTTCCCCGGTACGGAGGACAGATATAAAAATCCCGATAAGGTTGTTGTAACAGGCACCCCGGTAAGAGGCGATTTTATTCCCATGTCAAAGGAGCAGGCAAGAAAAAAGCTGGGGATAATTGATAACAAGCCTCTAGTAGTATCTTTCTGGGGCTCCCTGGGGGCTGATAATATGAACCGCATGATGGCTGATTTTATAAGTCTCAATTCAAAAAGCGGGGAAATGCACCATATTCACGCGACAGGCAGAGGAAGAGATGGTCTTGAGCGCATGAAGGAGATGCTGGGTGAAAGGGGATTATACGGACTTCCTCAGTGGGAGGACATAAGACCTTATATTGATAATATGGGTACGGTAATGACGGCAGCAGACGTGGTTTTGTGCCGGGCGGGCGCGTCCACTATTGCTGAGCTTACTGGACTCGGAAGAGCCTGTGTACTTGTACCGTCTCCCAATGTTACCAATAATCATCAGGAGAAAAATGCCAGGGAGGTGGAAAAGGCAGGAGGCGCCGTGGTGCTTACGGAAAACGCTATCAGCGGCGAGGTGCTTTATAATACGGTTCTGGGGCTTATCAGGGACCCGGGACGGATAAAGAGAATGGAGCGCGCCTGCAAGGAAATGGGTCAACCTGAGGCGTGTGAAAAGATTGTAAAAGTTATTTTATCTCACATTAACTAATTGGACGGCTTTTGCATAGTATGACCTGAAATCAAAATTCCGATTTGGGGGATTACTATGAGCATTATCCGTATAAATGGAGGAAAAAGACTTTACGGTACCGTAAAGGTCAGCGGTTCAAAAAACAGCGTGCTTCCCATACTGTCAGCCTCTCTTTTAACGGAGGGTAAAACGGTGCTACATAATTGCCCCAATCTCTCCGATGTGGATGCAGCCATAAAGATTCTAAATCATCTGGGCTGCAAAACGGAGAAGACTGGGGATACAATAACCATATACAGCAGGGATTCTCAGGCATGCGATGTACCGGACAGCCTTATGCGCGAAATGCGCTCCTCAGTTATTTTTCTTGGGGCGATACTGGCAAAGGTCGGAATGGCGGTCTTATCTATGCCGGGAGGCTGTGAACTCGGTCCCAGACCCATTGACCTGCACCTTAAGGCACTTAGAGACCTGGGCGCCGAAATACGTGAGGAAGGCGGCAACCTAATATGTCACGCAAAGGAGCTTACAGGCTGCCGTATAGATCTTGCAATTCCAAGTGTCGGCGCTACGGAAAACAGTATGATCGCAGCCTGTGCCGCAAAGGGCACTACAATAATAACAAATGCTGCCAGAGAACCGGAGATACGTGATTTGGGGAATTTCCTCAATCTGATGGGTTATAAGGTTCACGGGGCGGGAACATCGGTTATAACAGTTATGGGGGGAAAACCAAAGCCGGGCGATGTGGAATATACGGTAATGCCTGATAGAATTGTGGCAGCGACGTATATGGCAGCTGCAGCCGGAGCCGGGGGAGATATAACCCTTACCAATGTGCTTCCCGGAGACGTGGAATGTATAACAAAGGTACTTAGGCAAATGGGCTGCGGGATATATATGGGCGAGGACAATATAAGGGTCGTATCAAATTCTCCTCTTAAAGCTCCGCCACCGATTAAAACTATGCCATATCCGGGTTTTCCAACCGATGCCCAGCCTCCGATGATGGCAGCCTGCCTTATGGCGGATGGCACCAGCGTTTTTATTGAAACGATTTTTGAAAACAGATTCAGACATATTCCTGAGCTGAGAAGAATGGGCGCAAATATTGCCGTAGACGGGCGTGTTGCCATGGTAAAGGGAGGCGCCAAGCTTCACGGGGCGCCGGTTAGGGCGACAGACCTCCGGGCAGGAGCGGCTTTGGTGGTAGCAGCACTGGCAGCAAAGGGTCAGACAGATATAAGCGATATTAAACACATTGAGAGAGGATACGATGATCTCCCGGGGGCGCTGAGAGAACTGGGAGCTGATATAGCACGAATTTAGCAGAAAGGGAAAAAATGGCACAGGGTAACAGGAGAAAGAGAAGGGGTAACGGTTCGCTATACACAGCTGTGGTTGTGGCAATAATACTGCTGACAGGAATAACCGGAGTCAGCGTATTTTTCAAGGTTTCGGATATAATTGTTGTAGGTAACAGCGCCTACACCGCACAGGAGATAATTAATGCGTCGGGTATAGAGCTTGACAGCAGTATTTTCTTTCTCAGAGAGTCGGCTGCCGTTGTGAGAATAAAAGATGCATTAAATTATATTGATGATGTAAAAATAATTCCGAGCCTTCCCGGAAAGGTTACGATAGAGGTTACGGAAAGCTATCCCATAGCCTATATTGAGGACGAGGGAAGTAAGATTATAATTGACAGCAGCACAAGAATCCTTGAAAAGGCGCCTCTTGACTCCTCTGTGGGCTCCATACCTATCTACGGCGTTACGCCGATTATGCCTACCGTTGGTGAAAACCTGTCTTTAGGAGACAGCGGCTCAGTTCAGCTTATGTACCTGAAGGAGGTTTTAAACGGTATGCTTTCTGCGGGAATACAGGAGAATGTGCAGTGGCTTGATATGACCAGTATAAGTGCCATAAAATTCCGGTATTTGAACAAA
>CALWYM010000099.1 GCA_944385775.1 uncultured Oscillospiraceae bacterium
AGTATAAGAGAGTCAAGCAGGCATACTTTTCCACAATTATTATCGGAAGTATCGGCTCCCTTATCCTCGGCGGTCTTATGATAATCTTCGCAAAGCCCCTTATTAACGTCTTTAACTCCGAGGCTGACGCCCTTATTACCGAAATCGGCGCCCTTAAGGTCCGTTCACTTTGTATTGTTTTCATTCCTCACATTATCGTTATGGTTACAAGCAATCTGTTCCAGTCTCTGGGCAGACCTGTTGAAAATATGGTGCTTAGTATGTCAAGACAGCTTCTGTTCCTTATTCCGCTGCTTTTCATTCTTCCCAATATTTTCGGCGAACACGGTCTTGCTGTTACCCAGGCATGCTCTGATTTGTTCTCCTTCCTGTTTTTAGCTCTTCCTCTGGGTCTTAAAATGGTAAAAACCCTTGACAGCCTCCATGACGGAGACCCGTCACCCTACGAGAAGAAAAAGAAAGACTGATAATTAATAAAAAGGCTTGCCAAATTCGGCAAGCCTTTTTATTATGCTTATTTTCAATCCCTGCGCTTTTTATACGCTTTTCAAAAACCGTAAAAAGTCCTCTTTACCCTTTTCCGTTCTGGCGTAAACTCCCGCCTGCTCCAAAACCTTGCTGAAAACTATTCCCGTCTCCTTATAGACGATTTCAAGGGCATTTTCATCAGTAATACTGTACTTGTCCCTGAAGCTCTCAGCCCAGTCGGCGTGAGAAGCGGTAAGGGGATTTTCCCTCATATCAAGACCCTTTGCAAGGCAGTTTGCCACCTCGGCAAGCTCCGTCTTGAGCCTTGCCGGCAGCACCGCAAGCCCCATAACCTCAATAAGACCGATATTCTCCTTTTTAATATGGTGAAGCTCACTGTGAGGGTGATAGAGCCCCAACGGGTACTCCTCGGTGGTAAGGTTGTTTCTCAAAACAAGGTCAAGCTCATAGTCCTCTCCGCGGCGCCTTGCGATAGGTGTAATGGTGCTGTGCTTTTCACCATCTGTTTCGGCAAAAATCATTGCCCCCTCATCGGTATATCCTCGCCACGCGGTAAGAATTTTATCCGCAAGGTCAATAAGCCGCTGGCTGTTGCCGCACCTTAGCCTGATAACGCTCATCGGCCATTTTACAATGCCTGATAACACGTCCTCATAGCCCGGGAAGGTAAATAGAGTCTCAATCTCCGCCTTCTCCATGGCAAAGGTGTACCTGCCGCCCTGGAAATGGTCATGGGACAGTATGGAGCCGCCCACAATGGGCAGGTCGGCGTTGGAACCCACAAAATAATGGGGAAACTGCCGCACAAAGTCAAGGAGCTTTCCGAAACATGCCCTGTCAATCTTCATTGGGGTGTGTTCCCGGTTAAGGCAGATACAGTGCTCATTATAATAAACGTAGGGCGAATACTGCAAATACCACGGCGATGAATTTATGGTAATGGGGATTATTCTATGATTTTGCCTTGCCGGGTGGTTTACTCTCCCGGCGTAGCCCTCATTCTCCGGGCAGAGCTGGCACTTGGGGTAGGATGAGGCCGGCATATTCCGTGCCGCCGCAATGGCCTTCGGGTCCTTTTCCGGCTTTGACAAATTTATTGTAATATCCAAAACTCCGTAAGGCGTATCCGTCTTCCACTGAACGTCCTTTGCGATTCTGTCCCGCCTTATATAGTTTGTGTCGCAGCTGAACTTATAGTACCAGTCCGTTGCCTCCCTTGGTGAGCGGCTGTAAAGCTCGTAAAATTTGCGGATAACCTCCGATGGTCTTGGGGTAATGGCGCCCATAAGACTTGTATCAAGAATATCCCTGTACGTAACGGTATTCTCAGGCAAAAGCCCCCTGTCATAGGCGTCGTCAAGAAGACAGTTCAGAACCTCGGTCAGCTCACCCTGCCCCCAGTCCGGCATTTCTCCCTCTCTGTCAATGCTGTCAAGACGCAGCGTTTCAAGAAGCCGGTTTACAGCCCAATTTACGTCCTCCCTTTCCAAAAGCCCCTTGGAAAGACCGTAGGACACGAGCTTTAATATGGCCGTATCTCTTTTCATTACTCCTCCTTAAATCCGTGGGGGTGGGTCCTGTGCCAGTTCCACGCCGTCTCCACAATGGTATACAAATCGTTATACTGGGGCTTCCAGCCCAGAACGTCTATCGCTTTCTGGCTTGAGGCGATAAGCTGTGCCGGGTCGCCGGCACGGCGCTCCGCAATTTTTGCCGGAATTGGATGACCTGTCACCTCTCTTGCTATGTCTATAACCTCCTTGACGGTAAAACCTACGCCGTTACCCAGGTTAAACACGTTGTTTTCTCCGCCGGCTACAAGGTAGTCCAGCGCCAGAATGTGGGCCTCCGCCAAATCTGTTACGTGGATATAGTCACGGATACAGGTCCCGTCCTTTGTTGGATAGTCGTCTCCGAAAATGCTGACTTCCTTTCTCTGTCCCAGAGGTACCTGCAAAATTATTGGCAGAAGGTGGGTCTCCGGGTCATGGGCCTCTCCGATTTTTCCCGAAACATGGGCGCCGCAGGCGTTAAAGTAACGGAGCGCCACATACCTGAGTCCATGGGCGCGGGAAACCCAGCCCATCATCTGCTCCATGGCAAGCTTTGTCTGACCGTAGCAGTTTGTTGGGAAGGTCTTGTCGCCCTCCAGAATCGGAACCCTCTCCGGCTCACCGTAGGTAGCTGCCGTCGAGGAAAACACTATCTTGTCAATGCCGTTATCCACCATGCTCTGAAGCAGCACCATGGTGCCGTAAAGATTGTTGTTATAGTATTTAAGCGGGTTTGTCATGGACTCGCCCACCTGTGAGGAAGCGGCAAAGTGAATAACGCCCTCAATTTTCTCTTTCCTGAAAAGCTCGTCAAGTGCCCCTTTGTCACGTATGTCAAGCTGATAGAACCTTGCCTTGGGGTGAACCGCCTCTTTAAAGCCGGTCTGAAGATTATCGGCAACTACCACGTCCCTGCCTGCCTCTATAAGTCTGTACACAGTGTGAGAGCCGATATATCCGGCGCCGCCTAAAACCAAAATAGCCATTTTTAAAAACTCCTTTCCTGTTATCCCAAACAGTTACGGCAAAACCACAGTTCCCCCTGCCGGGCGAAGCTGCAGCTCATAGACGCTTCCCTGACCCAGAGCCGCCTCCATAGCCGCTTTAAATTTTGTTATCATGTCCTGGGGCACAAAAGCCTGGATCGTACCTGCAAAGCCGCCGCCGTGGACCCGGCAGGCGCCTCTGTCTCCCAGAAGCTCCTCCGCCAGCGCCAGAGCCACCGCCATGGGCTGCTCCCTGACTGCGCCGGCAGGCGTTATATTCTGAAGAAGCTCCCAGCTCGAGCGACCTGAGCTGCGTACAAGTCGGAGAAATTCCTCCATATTCCCCTTTGTCAGAGCCTTTGTCTCTCCGTCTACCCTTTCGTTATCGCCAAAGAAATGAAGACTGCGGAGAACAGCCCTGTCCCCTGCCGCTTCACGAAGCTTAGGAAGATTCTCAATAACCTGCTCCCTTGTGACCTCTCTCAAAACCTCCTTGCCGAAAAACTCCGCTACGGATTTCATCTCCTCCGGAACTGCCGCGTATTCATCGGTAAGGTTCGCGTGGCTTGCCCCCGTATTTATTATGCAAAGGGCATAGCCCATTGCCGCCAGGTCCACATTAAGGGAGGTTACCTCGGGCTCCCCATCCTTTTCAAAGTCGATTGCCACAACGCCTCCTACTGAGGACGCCATCTGGTCCATAAGTCCGCAGGGCTTGCCGAAGAATATATTCTCCGCCGCCTGACCCATCTGGGCGATTACTACCGAACTGAGCTCATCATTGCAGAAAAGGTGGTTTATTATAACGCCCAGAAGTACCTCGCAGGCCGCTGAGGAGGAAAGCCCGGACCCCGGCATTACCATTGAGTCGGCGTATATATCCATGCCGGAAAGCTCGTAGCCCCTGTCCTTTGCCTGACTCGCCATGCCCCGTACAAGTGCGGCGGTGCTCCCTTTTTCACTCTCCTTGGGCGCAAGGTCCCCTATATCAATCTCAACCATGTTCCAGCCATGGCTTTTAAAGCGTATCACGCCCTTATCATTGTAGCCCCCGCAGGCTGCAAAATCAAGATTAACCGCTCCCGCCAGAACCTTTCCCCGCTGATGGTCAGTGTGGTTTCCGCAAATCTCCGTTCTGCCCGGCGCGGAACAAAGAGAAATTTCCTGCTCCCCGTCCTTTGAAAAGGTGCGGCAGTATCCATCAATCAGCGTTTCCATACGCTTTCTGCCCCAGACAGCGTCACCTACCATAAGCCGTGATATGGCGCCGTCCAGCTCTCCGCTTTTCAGTTTCTCCCGCACCTTAGATATTTTTTCCATAGATTTTCTCACTCCTTGCAGTAAAAAGCCTTTTGAAAGAAAAGCCGCTGCCATAAGACAGATAAATCGGCTTATGTATTGCAGCGGCTTTAATCAGCACTCTTTGTAAATTACTTCTTCTGAACGTATTTAAGGCAGTCAAGGGTAACGGCCACCAGAATAATAATTCCGGAGAATACGAACTGAAGGTTTGCATCGATACCAAGAACGGTAAGGGAATAAGTCAGGGCGGTGAAGATAAATACACCAACCACAACGCCGGAAATCTTACCGATACCGCCGGTAAAGGAAATTCCGCCTACAACGCAGGCCGCGATGGCTTCCATATCCCAGCCCTGTCCGTAACCGGCGGAGCCTGAACCAAACATTCGAATACACTCAAGCCATGAGCCAAAGCCGTAGAGAATACCTGCCATTATAAAGGCGCCTACTGTTACCTTAAATACCGAAATACCGGAAACGGCGGCTGCCTCCTGGTTTCCGCCAACGGCGTAAAGGTTTTTGCCAAAGGTAGTCTTGTTCCAGATGAACCACACGATAATAATTGCGGCAACTGCCCAGAGAATAATTGTGGGGAATCTGCCGATTCTGGGCATAATCATGTCTGGAATCTCGGACTCAATCGCTCCGAAGGAAACGCCCTTTGTGGAGTATGTCATAAGTCCGAAAATTACAAGCTGGTTTGCCATGGTGGAAATAAAGGGGTGCATCTTAAACTTGGCTGTAAAGAAGCCGGCTATGGTGGTAAAGAGGGTACACATGATGATACACATAACAAGCGCCAGAATCATTCTTCCCACCACGGGAATACCGGTAAAATCAAAGATATGACCGAACACTGAGCCCGTATTTATACCCTTGTGCATGATAATCGTGGCGACGGTAACGCCCATACCCACCATTCGCCCGATGGACAGGTCCGTTCCTGCCAACAGTATCAGCCCGGAAACGCCTAAGGCAAGGAACATTCTTGGCGACGCCTGCTGGAGAATATTGAGTATATTGTTTACCGTGAGAAGCTGGACCTTGGGTCCCTTAACAATGGGGGTAATAATGCAAAGACCGATAAATATTGCCACAATGGCTATATAAAGACCGTTTCTCAGAAGAAAATCTCTCAGGTTAAAGGTGTACCTGTAATTTTCCCACTTCTGAGCCATGGTCTGCGCCGGGGTGAATTTGCTCATCCTCAGCATATCTATAAGGTGGAACTTATGCTCCATAGCGCCGTGACGGCGGTCCTTTATCTGGTCCACCTCATTTTGAAGCTGCATTTTGGCGTCAAACAGGCGGTTTTTATGGACATACTTCTCGTCCTTCATCTCCCGGGAGTCGGAAATCTTCGCCATGGCAGCCTTGTGCTCATCGGTGAGCTTTGCCACCTGAGAGCGGTAACGCTCCTCAGCCAGGGCCTTCTCCTCCCGGCAGCTCTCCCTGACCGCATTGTAGTACGCCGGGAACTGCGCCTTGATTACTCCCTCAGCCTGACCTATAAGCTGGGATACCTGACCCTTGTTCTCCTTTTCAACCTTCTTTGCCTTCTCCATCTCCCGGGAAAGTGCCTCAAGGCGCTGCTTCTTCTCCCCGGACTGAAGAAATTTGTCTTTTTTTATATTTTCAATTTCAGACTGAATATCTATTACCCTGTCAGTACCGTTTTCCCTCAGGGCGTTTATCTTTTCCTGAATTTCATCGACCTTTGCGTCGATGGGCTGCAGGAGAATCTCCTCCTGCTGGGGCGTAAGAATTTTACTGTTTTCTGCCATACTTCATTCTCCCTATCACAGGTATTTTGCGCTGAGACGCAAAAGCTCTTCCTGGTTTGTATCCTTCGTATTTACAATGCCGGACAGACGACCGTTACTCATTACGCCTATCCTGTTTGTAATTCCCAGAATCTCCGGCATTTCGGAGGATACAACAATTATGGTTTTTCCCTCTTTTGCCATTTTAATAATAAGCTCGTATATCTCGTACTTGGCGCCCACGTCGATACCTCTCGTCGGCTCATCCATCATAAATACCTGAGGTGAGCGCTCAAGCCACTTACCGAAAATTACCTTCTGCTGGTTTCCGCCGGAAAGGCTTGTTATCATATCGTCTGGACCCATGCACTTTGTACGCATCGTCTTGATTTCCTTATTAGTGGCCTTTACCATTTTGGCGGTGGATAGCGCCGGTCCTCTTTTGTACCGGTCAAGATTGGCTATGGTAGTATTAAATGTAAGGTCACATTTAAGGAAAAGACCGTTAGCCTTACGCTCCTCCGTAATCATGGCAAAGCCGTACTCCATTGCCTCCTTGGCGGAGGAAAAATTCATCAGCCTGTTTTTAAAGTAAACTCTGCCGGCCGCCCTGGTCCTCACTCCGAATATGGTCTCCATAAGCTCAGTTCTTCCCGCGCCTACAAGACCGTACAAGCCGAAAATCTCACCCTCACGCACATCAAAGGATACGTCCTTAAGGTATGGCGGGAACTTTGTGGAGAGGTGCTGCACCGAGAGAATTGTATCCCCCGGAGTGTCGTCTACCGGCGGGAACCCGCCCTGTAGGCTTCTTCCTACCATGGCGGTAATAAGCTCGTTCATGTTTGTCTCCGACGTGGGCTTTGTCATAACAAGGTTTCCGTCACGGAGAACAGATATTTCATCGCAAATTTCAAATATCTCATCCATCTTGTGGGAGATATATATAAGGGCAATACCCTGCTGCTTCAGCATACGCATCATGCTGAAAAGCTTTTCTACTTCCTGAACGGTCAGGGACGAGGTGGGCTCATCCAAAACTATTACCTGGGAATTATAGGATATAGCCTTCGCTATTTCGCACATCTGGCGCTGTGAGACAGACATATTCCGCATGGGCTGAGAAAGGTTTACTGTCATTCCCAATCTGCGGAAAAGCTCAGATGCCTTTTTTCTCATTCTGCCCTCGTCCACAATGCCCATGGAATTTACAGGGTAGCGACCAAGGAACATATTATCCACCACATTGCGCTCCAGACACTGGTTCAGCTCCTGGTGCACCATGGCGATACCGTTTTCAAGGGCGTCCTTTGGCCCGGTAAAATTAATTTCCTTGCCGTTTAGGAAAATCTTGCCCTCGTCCTTTTGATAAGTTCCGAACAGACATTTCATCATAGTGGACTTTCCGGCTCCGTTTTCGCCCATAAGTCCCATAACAGTGCCCCGCTTTACATCAAGGTTAATGTGGTCAAGGACTCTGTTTCTTCCGAAGGACTTACACATACCACGGATGGACAGGACAATATCATTTTTATTTTCTGCCATTCTTTTCATGCTCCGTTTCCAGTTTGAGGCCTATCCTGCCCCGGTTCTTCACTCATACACAAATCAGGGAGAATTTGCTCAGCCCGACAAGAGAAAGCTCCTATCGGGGAACTAGTTCTCCCTGACCTTTTCTAACTCACTTTTTCAGTTCGCCTCGCGGATATTAAATTATCTGCCGAGGATTCCGGTATAAGAAGCTGCGTTGTCGGTCTTAACCATGTTTTTTGCGAATGCATCGTAAAGGTCGGAGTTAGACAGACGGTTTGTAATGTTTCCCTCTGTCTGACCGTCGCCGCCGATGTACTCTACATCAAGGTTAAGCAGGTCGTCATACTTCTGAAGCAGCGGCTGATAGGTAGAGCTGAGGAAGTTATCAGACGCGTTATAGATGTTGAGCCATACGCTCTTTACCGGGCTGGAAGCCTCGTCAAGCTGATTGCTTACCGGAGCGTAAACCATAGTGGAATCAAGGAAGTCCTCATAGTTTTCTTCGGTAACCGCCACGTTAAGAGCATAGTAGGAACGCGCCTCAGCGTCATAGTAGTAAACGTCGGAACTGAGAACGTTACCAGCCTCGTCCTCGGTACCTATACCGGTGTCAACGTCAACGCCGTCAAGAGCGTTACGGAGAACACGGAGGGTCAGGTAAGCCTGAACGTCAGCGTGCTGGCTGATTGTTCCGCCATATCCGTCTGCAATAGCCGCAACTGCGTCAGCGTTAGCGTCATAGCCGAAGGTCGGAACCTCGTTTGACTTTGACCATGCGTTAAACATCGCCATGCCCATGCCGTCGTTATTGGAAACAACAACATCTATCTGTTCGCCAAAGGAAGCGGACCAGGTGCCGATTGCGTTACCTGCGGTAGCTGCGTCCCAGGTCGCGCCGGCGGAGTTCTTCATCTCCTGTGAGGCAAGCTCACGGATTATGTAGGTCGTGCCGTTAACCTCAAGGGTTCCGTCCTGAACCGCGGTGGCTGAACCGTCAGCGTTAGTACCAACAGGGTCACTGTTAATTACTCCGTTTGCTTCAACTGCGGTACCGAGAGCGCTGCGGACACCTCTTGTACGGGCAATGGAATCGTTATGTCCAATGTCGCCGATGGCGAGAACATATCCGATAATGCCGTCCTTATTACGGTCGATCTCATCAATGTGAGCCTCAATGTATTCCTTTACCATTGTACCCTGAAGCTCCGCGCCCTGGTTTGCGTCAAAGCCTACATAATAGGTATCCTCATTAAAGGAAAGCGCGTCCATATCAATCTCGCCAGTGGAGCTGTTTGAGGGCTGACGGTTAAACCATACAAGGGGCTTATCCTTGTTGGCAACCTCTGTGCCTTCCGTGTCATCGGTGCCCTGGGTATCATCAGTGCCCTGGGTATCGTCCTGACCGGTCTGCTGGGTGTCATCAGCGTTGTTGCCTTCATCTGTCTCGCCGCCGCAAGCCGCAAGAGCAACTACCATTGCCAGTGCCAGAAGAAGTGCTAATAGCCTTTTTTTCATTGTAACTCTCCTTTTCAAATATTTTTTTCATTTTTTCTAAGCGTCATATCTTCCGCTTACAAGATTATAATAAGGGAGTTTTTTCATAAAAACAAGGTTAAAAATCACTTCAAAAATGGTAAATTTCCATTAAAAACTTTAAATTGCATAAAATTATTCACCATTTTTTGTGCAATATGCCATGGTCTGAAATCCATCGAATGCGAATAGAGCGCGCTGGCTGTCCACGGTAAAGAGGTTTTCCCTATCCACCACTTTTGTGGAGGTATCCACAACCTTTTCAAGGCTTCCCCCCTGTCCGCTCAGTATTTTATAAGCGCTTTCCACGCCGAGGTAGCCCATGGCGTAGGGGTTTTGGACGATAAGGGCATCGACGGAGCCTGTTTGAAGTCCGTCCACGGTTTCAACGTTCGAGTCAAAGCCCACGAGGAAAACCTTTTCGGAAAGTCCCAGCTCCTCCACCGCCTTGGCGGCTCCCACGCTCGTAGGCTCGTTAAACGCTATGAGCACGTTTATCTCCGGGTACTGCTTTAAAAGCTCCACCGTATCGTTTTTCGCCTCTCCCGCCTCGGCAAGGGTATTTATAACCCGGACAAGCTCCGTTCTGGGATCGTTTTCGATTACGTCAACGGCCCCCCGCTGCCGCTGCTGACCGTTGGCACTTTGAATATCGTAGTTTACGATGCCTATTTTAAGCTCACCCTCGGTACGCTCCAAGGCGGCGTGGACAGACATCTGACCTGCGGCGAAGTTATCGGTGCCGATATAGGTCTCCACAGCCTGTGAATCCACACTGCTGTCTATTGCCACGATTTTTACGCCCTTTTCCGCGGCCTCGTCAATGGCGGCTGCGTTGTTTTCAAAGTCAACGGCTGAAAAAACTATTGCCTCGGCGCCGTTTTCCACCGCCTGGCGCACCATCTCGTTTTGGGTCTCGTAATCCTCCTCTATCTCCGGACCTGTAATTGTAAGGTTCACGTTATACTCTGAGGCTGCCGCCTCCGCCCCCGCAAAGGCTGAGAGCCAAAATTCAGTATTTGTTGACTTGGCGATAAACGCTACCTCCCTTGTGGGGGTATAGCTCTCCGTTACCGCGCAGCCGCTTAGGGCAAGGCACAACGCCGCGGTCAGTGCCAATAGCTTATTTTTCACCGCCGTCACCCTCCTTTACCATGGGCATACGAATTTCCACCGTGGTGCCCACGTCAACCTCGCTTTCAATAGTAAGTCCGTACTCCTTGCCGAAGTATATTTTCAGTCTGTCGTTTACGTTTCTTATTCCGATACCCGTACCGCTGTCCGGTCCACGCTCCATAACAGCCTTTACCTGCTCCGGGCTCATGCCCACGCCGTTATCCGTGACCCGGAAGATTATGTCGTCGCCCTCCCTGAATACCCGAACGACGATAAGCCCCTCGTCTACCATAAGGCGGAGTCCGTGGTTAATGGCGTTTTCAATTATGGGCTGAAGGGTAATTTTGTTGCAGTAGTAGCCTACGCACTGCGGGTCCACCTCAAAGCGGTAGGAAAACTGATTTTTGTACCTGTATTTCTGTATCTGAAGATAGCTTTCCGCGTGCTGTATCTCAAGCTCGATAGGTATAAGCTCATGCCCCCGGCTGATACTTATTCGGAAAAGCCTGGCAAGGGCGTGGACCATATTAACCGCGTCCCCTGTTTTCCCCTGCTCGCACATCCAGGCGATAGAGTCCAGTGTATTATAGAGAAAGTGGGGATTAATCTGTGCCTGAAGTGCTTTCAGCTCGGTTTTCCTTAGATTTATCTCCTCCTCACGGACAGTTGTCATAAGCTGCTGGATATGAAGCACCATATGACGGAAGGAACCGGAAAGCTCCTGTACCTCCCTTGTTCCGCCTACTGAGCGATAGGTAAAATTGTCCGCGTTTGTTTCAAAGCTCTCCATGGCGTCGGCAAGTCCTCGAAGCGGACGGCTGAGAAGTCGGCTTAAAAGCCAGCTTGTCAGAATCGCCGTCAACAGAAGAAATACCCCCATAATAAGGGAAAGGCGAATCATCTCGGCTACGTTTTTGTTGACAAGCTCATCAACAAAGCTTACACCTACTACTCTCCAGCCGCTTTCCGCCACGCTGTTCAGTGAATAAATCACCGTGTCCTCCACATAGGTGCCGTCAGCCTTTCTCATAAGGGTAACGGTGTCCTCGCTTTTAAGACCGGCATAGATAAGCTGCTGCTGGGGATGGTAGACTATGTTCCCACTGCTGTCCATTAAAAAACAGTAGCCCCGCTGACCGATACTTACGTTATTTATATATGCGGAAATACTTGAAAAGCTTAAATCAAGTGAGACCCACCTCTCGTTATTTTCCGTGGCAATGGGTGCCGTCATGGTGACCACCCAGGGGTAGTAGCCCTCAAAAATTGTCTCCACGTGGGGAGCTGAAATATAGCCCTCCTCCGATTCCTCCGCCAGCTCCTTGTTAAAGGACAGATTCATGTAAATATCCTCCAGAGGACTTCTGCCGTTACTCCAGCAGTCCACGAGCTCGCCGTCGGCAGTGTAGCTTGTAACGGCCACAACGTCGGGACGGAATATGAGAAACGCGCCCATGAGAGAAGCCTGCTGGCTGTCGCTTTCTGACATACTCCATTCCACCATGCTCATTGCCTGATTCATGTCCCTCATGTAGTTTGCCACCGTATTTGAAACCTGGCTTACAGCCTGGGTACCGGTAGTCATTGCCGTTCTTATCATGGCGCTTCTGTAAAGGCTCAGAAATATAAGTATGCAGCAGCAAAGTATAACAGCCACAACGGCTACCACCATTGTCACAAGAATGGTGGTTATCTTCATGCCTGTTCTGGATACTCCGCCGCTCATGGCTTTTCCTCCCTTTCACTGTGGATTCTGCGGCGCATGGAGTTGGGCGACTCTCCTGTGTACTTTTTAAAGCAGTAGGAAAAATAGTGCTGATCCGAATATCCGCACCGCTCCGCCACCTCCTGAATTTTAAGCGAGGAATTTAAAAGAAGCTCCTTTGCCGCTTTCATTCTCATGGAAATAAGGTTATTTATAAATGTATCGCCGGTGTATTTTTTAATGCACGCCGAAAGATGGTTAGGACTGACGCTGAGCATGGAGCTTATTGACACAAGACTCAGCGCCGGGTCCATAAAATTCTGCTCCATTTTCTCAAGGGCACGGCGGCACAAAATGCTGCCACGGTTAACTTCCGGCGCAAGGTCGCTTATAAACTGAACGCAGCTCTCTGACCAGTCGCCGCTTCTCAAAGCTTCCATCGCCTCCTTATAGGCGTCGTGAAGGCTAGTTATTTTCCTTGTCTCACGGCTTACGCCTATACGGCACTCCATGCTTAGTACCCTGTCCGCCATCTGGGAAATCTCGTCCGCCAGAATATGTATGTACTCCTCAAAATCCGATGGATTTCCCATAAGCACGCTTACAACCCTGCCGGAGGCATAGAAATGAACGCCCCTGAGATACTTTGAGGCAAGATTATTGACTGACGCCACAAAGGAGGGCTCGGTGCCGCTGCTGCCCTTATCAAATAGCTGGGACACCATGACGGTATAAAAGGGACGGTCTCTTCTGTCCCTCAGAATTCCGCACTGCCACGCCTGCTCAAGAGCGTTTTCCTCCCCCTCCGGGTCGGGATAATCGTCCAGCACAAGAGGCATGATAACAGCAGCCTTGGCGCTCATGGCGCCGTCCGCCGCCGCCTTGCGGAACAGCTCAAACTGCCTGTCAATTTTTGCGTGGATTATGCGAAGCTCCTCACTTAGCCCCTCCACCGTAACGGGCTTTAGCATATAGCTGAGAATATTATACGAAATCGCCTGCTTGGCGTACTCAAAATCATCGTAGCCGCTTATAAAGGCAATATTTGTCGCCGGACGCACCTCACGGACCTGCCTTGCAAGCTCAATTCCCGAAATAAAGGGCATACGAATGTCAGTAAGGAGCAGGTCAGGCTCAAACCGCTCCACCAGCTCCAGCGTGTCAAGCCCGTTGGATGCGCTGCCTACCAGATGAAAACCCAGCCCATCCCATGGTATAAGCGAACACATCGCCTCCCTCAGCTCGTCCTCATCATCGCTAACTATTACGGTATATACGGTATTCTCAGCCATGATTTTCAGTCCTTTCCTGAAAAATTTCCAACTGTATTTATGGATTTATACATTAATTATACCAAATTTTCTCTGTCATTCAAGGCGGACACATTATAATTTAAAGCTGAATTTCCACTATAAATCAAAAAAGCCCCTCCAATAGGAGCATAGGATAAAGAAAATCCCCCTCCCTGCCCGGGTGGGGGATTTTTTAATTTATTTCAGGCTTACAAAACGGAAAGATACCTGTCTCCCGTATCGGGAAGAATTACGACTATGGTCTTTCCCTTGTTTTCCTCTCTCTTTGCCACCTTTACAGCGGCGGAAAGTGCGGCTCCGGAGGATATGCCGGCGAAAAGACCTTCCTTTTTCGCAAGCAGGCTCATATACTCCATGGCGTCGCCGTCGGAAACAGGAATTATCTCATCGTAAACACCCGTATCCAGCACCTGCGGCACAAAGCCGGCGCCAAGTCCCTGAAGACCGTGGCTTCCCGCAGGTTTTCCCGAAAGTACGGCGGAGGTTTCCGGTTCCACGCCGATTATTTTAATACCAGGCTTTTTCTCCTTTAAATATTTTCCCGCTCCCGTAATGGTGCCGCCGGTTCCTACTCCGCAAAGGAATATGTCAACATTACCCTCAGTGTCACGGTAAATCTCCGGTCCGGTTGTGTCGTAGTGGGCTTTGGCGTTGGATTTATTTCCAAACTGGTCCATTATAACGCTGCCCGGATTTTCGTCACGGAGCTTTTCCGCAAGCCTGATGGCTCCCGTCATGCCCTCGCTGCCCGGAGACAGCACAACCTGGGCGCCGTACGCTCTCATAAGCTTCTGCCGCTCCTCCGACATATTTCCCGGCATAACTATAATCACCTTATACCCTCTGGCTCCGCCGATGGCGGCAAGACCGATTCCCGTATTGCCCGACGTGGGCTCGATTATGGTGCCGCCGGGCGCAAGAAGTCCCCGCTTTTCGGCGTCCTCAATCATAAAAAGCGCCGTTCTGTCCTTAATTGAGCCGGCAGGATTTACCCACTCCACCTTGCAGAGGATTCTCGCCGAAAGTCCCAGAAAATTAGCCAGTCTCCCAAGCTCCACAAGGGGAGTATTCCCCACAAGCTCCTCTACCGATGTATAAACGCTACCCATATCGCTACCCCCTGACAGTAAGATTTTTCTTTTTTAGATTACCCCAATAAACCGCCACCGTCAAGGGGAAAGGCGTTTTAAAATTCACGCTTTCTGAAAAACCGAAGCGCCACAAAATATGACAGGCAGTAAATAGCCACCGCGCCAACAGGCATAATTAACGAAAAAGGAAACAATGAATCTTCAGCCATAAGTATTTTTCCCAGCTCACTTTTGGCAAGCTCATAAGCTCCGACCACAAATCCTCCCAGAAACACTCCTATAACCACAATGGTAATCATACGTCCCTTCTCGCTGCCGTAACGCAAAATCACGGGCATTGACAAAGCAGGCACAAAAAGCGCCACGGTTAGGCTTGCAAACACCGTTTCCATAATCTCGTCCCGGTCCGGCATCGAGCCTCTGATAAGCCCGCTTGCCGCCATGGCGGCTGCGCCCAGAACCACTGCCACCACCACGGTAAAAAGATTGAAAAGATACTTTTCCATAACGTACATTTTCCTTGTGACAGGCAGGCTCATAAGATAGCTGTACCCCTTATCCTGCTCGTCATAGGCACAGGTCGTAATGCAGGTCATGGAAAAAAGCATACCCAGATACGCCGGGGCAAAGCCCCTCATTTTTTCACCCGCTCCCAGTGCCACTGCAATTACAATGTACATAAGATACACACGGTTATTTATTTTAACGTACTGTAAATCCTTTTCAAAAAGCCAGTTCATACATCGTTTCCCCCTTCAAGAAGAAGAATAAGGCTGTCTATGCTGCCCTTTTCCACCGTCACCCACGGATAGTTTTCAATATAAAACTGCCGCTGGTCCGTAAGACAGGAAAAGCCGTAGCTCTCTTTCCGAATCTTTATGATAGCGCTTTTGTCAAGGGTATCATACTCCTCGTCAGTAACCTTAATAATGCCGTACCTGCCCAGCAGCTCGTCCGTGTCCTCATGGAAAATTATGGACCCCCTTGAAATCATGTATATATCGTCGCAAAGGCTCTCAATATCGGTGGAAATGTGAGAGCTTATTAAAATTGCCCTGTCGTCTCCCCCATTCATAAAGCTTCGGAGCATTGTCAGAATCTCGTCCCTTGCTACGGCGTCAAGCCCCACCGTAGGCTCGTCCAGAATCAGAAGCTTCGGCTGTGAAAAAAGCGCCGTCAGTACCCTGAGCCTTGCACCCATGCCGGTGGAAAGGTCCTTGACCTTTTTCGCCGGGTCAAGCCCCTGGCTGCGGCACATGGTCACATATTCCCCAGCCCCCTTGCCGTAGAGCTTTTCAACAATTTTCCCTACCTGGGCGATTGTCAGCGCAGAACAGAAAAAGCTGTCGGAAAATGCCGCCGCCACCTGCTTCCGCTCCTCTGTGGTGAGCTTTTCCGGGCTCTTTCCCAAAAGCTCTATTTTTCCGCCCTCCGGCGCCGTTACTCCCAATATGGTCTTAAACAGAGTGCTCTTTCCCGAGCCGTTTCGCCCGATAAGCCCCGTCACCATGCCGGGCTCTACCTTTATTGTGCAATTCAGGGAAAATCCGGGATAGTTTTTTAAAAGTCCCTCAGCTTTTATCATTATAACTCCTCCAAAATCATGTCAAAAAGAGCTTTCAGTTCCTCGTCGCTTATGCCAAAGCCCCACCCTCTGGTCACTGCC
>CALWYM010000100.1 GCA_944385775.1 uncultured Oscillospiraceae bacterium
CCCGGCTTTGTATAAACCTCACGGTAGGAAAAGTCCCTGTTTAAATACTGCTCCAAAAGTGGAGTTTTTAGACCGGACGCACTGTAAACGCCGTTCATGTGCTCAAGATTATATATTCCGCCGGAGGAATCGGCAACGGTAATATGCTTCGCTCCGCAGTCAATAAGGCACCGCACCACAGCCTCCACCACAGTAAAATGTGTGGTCACAGCCTTTTCCGGCTTTCTGCCGGATAACAAATTGGGCTTTACAAGTATTTTTTTATCCGGCGTAATATCCTGCTCAATATTCAGAAGTCTGAAAATTTTTCTCACCGAGGATAAAACCTCGTCACTGTTATAGGAATCCTGACGGCAAACCGCAACCTGTCCCATGGCAATTCTCCTTAAACCTCTCAGTGCAAAATTTTTTACACCTGTAAATAAAAGCCTCCCCTGCCGTCACAGGCAAAGGAGGTCAATTTTATGGAGCAGGGTACGGGAGTCGAACCCGCCTCGCATGCTTGGGAAGCACGAGTACTACCGATGTACTAACCCTGCCCGGTTTTTCCACCGGCTTCCCTTTCCGAAAACCGGTGGATTAATATTACCATATAATTATAAATTTTTCAAGGGAAAATTACTCCTCAAGGTGCTGCTTTGCCATACCGATTATAGTCGTAACATGGTCGTCGGCAAGGGAATAGAAAACAGTTTTTCCCTCCCTGCGGTTTTTAATAAGCTTAGCCTGCTTTATAAGCCGAAGCTGATGGCTTACAGCAGACTGGCTCATACCCAGTACCTTGGCAATGTCACACACGCACATCTCGCTTTCAAAGAGCACGTACAGTATCTTTATCCTTGTAGTATCACCGAAAACCTTGAAAAGCTCTGCCAGATCCAGAAGTTCGTCCTCCGGCGGCAACGAGTCGGTAACCTTTTTAATTATATCGTCGTGAGTCACGTTTTCATCGCAACATTCTATATTGTATCTGTTTATCATACCATTCCTCCGGGAGTTCCGGTCTGTGAAACGTTCAGCCCGATAACATTATTGTAGAAGGCAGCAGTGGCAATTCCCATATAGGGCATAAGCCATATGTCAACCACCGGCGCCAGCGCGGTAGAAACAACCGAGGACAAAACCAGCCAGCCTATAAATGACAAATCCAGGACAAACAGTCTCATCTTGTGACCTCTCATAAGCTGCCTTGAACGGCGCAGACAGCCAATAGCGGAAAGCTCCGGATTATCCACCATAACGTAAATTGCCATTCTGTACGCATAGCCTAAAATTATTCCGGGGAACACGAAAAACAGCGACGCCACCGCTGTAACCGCCGTGCCTACTATCTCGATGACAATAATCTTCACCATGAAAACTGACCTTGGGAAAATAGCCCTGAAACCAACAGGCACAAGCCTTGACCGCATAAGGCAATAGCAGCTGTATCCGTCCGATATAATAATGCTAAGCCCATATACCAGCACCGCCAGTACTACCGACAGGCTCTCAACCTTGGGATAGTGAACCTCCGCAATATCTCTTCCGCTGTAAAAGGCCTCAAATACTCTGGCAGTATATTCCGAATATCCGGAAAGCCGCGAGTAAAGTATGCTTAGAAGATAGCTCAGCGCTATAAAGCTTATGGTGGTTATAATTATCTGAGCGTCCGACTTTATAACCGTTTTTGAAAAAAGCTTAAGCTCCCTGTTATTTAAAACTCTGTTCATATTAACCCTCTCACATTATGATACTTCATATTATAATCCTTTTCCGGCAAAAATGCCGTAAACATTTTATTAATATTTCGCCCCCAAATTCCGTTAATGTTATTTTTACCACAGCAAAACATGAAATGACAATATTTTCCTTATGCCTGAGGTAGAATTTACTCACATTCTACTAAAGAAAGGAAAATCACTATATGAGGGTGAAGGAAAAGGAGACTTCTCTCAGGGAGTCGGTAAGAATAAACGAAGCGAGCCGCCAGCTGATAGGTGAATGCGCGTTACGTCTTATTTTCGGATTTATACTGTCAAGGGGGCGGATTTTCGGTGAGTACGCGCCCTTCGGCTGTGCTTTTGGAGCGTCGTCGCCTCTGTCGCTGCCGGGAGCCATGGGAGTTCTTGGCGTGGTTTTGGGAACGCTGACGTGGGGCGACATGGGGCTAGCCCTTAAATATATCGGCATACTATGTATAATCCGTTCTGCCCAGCACATATTGCGTGGGGCGCCGATAAGCGAGGGAAGCCTTTTTTCTCCCTGCCTGACGCTGTTTTCCGGAGCGGTAATAAGCCTTGCCTATGCTATTGAGGGCGGTCTTACGGTAAAAAGCGCCGTAATGGTCATTACGGAAAGCGCACTTATGGGTGGCTGCGCCTTTTTCTACCGTGTGGTGTTCACTCCCTGGAGCAACCTTGAGGAGGGCACTGCGGGACGAGCCTGCCACACGGCGTCAACAGTTATTCTTGTCTCCACGGTAATTATAGCCCTTGTACCTGTTTACATATTCTCCACAGCGAGTATTGGCAGAAGTCTCGGAGCGCTGCTTATTCTCTCTGTAACCTACAAGGGCGGCTGTGGCTACGGCAGTGCCTTCGGAGCCTGTGTAGGCGCCGCCTGCGACCTTGCGTCGGGCACCTTCCCCCTTTATACCTCTCTTTACGCCCTTTCCTCCGGTATCGGCGGCGTTTTCTCCGGTGAAAGAAGATGGATTTACGCCATTATGTATATAACGGTAAACGCCATCGGGGTTATATGGTCGTGGCAGAGCTATGGCGAATTTGCCCCGCTTTATGAAATGTTCATAGCTTCGGTGCTTTTTATGCTTATTCCCGAGACAATTTTAACAAGGCTCGAGTTTTTCTTCCCGTCCTCGGTGACCGGTATCGGCTATCTCAGGGCAAGGGAATACACAAAGGGTCATGTTGAGCTTGCCGTAAGCGCGCTCAAAGAACTTTACGGCGCTGTAAAGGACTTTACCGGCGAAAATGAAAGCTGGGACAACCCTGCGGTCATATACGATAACGCGTCGGAAAAGGTGTGCCGCAGCTGTCCCAGGTGCACAGAATGCTGGCAGCAGGACTATGTTGACACGGTAGACGTTTTAAATTCCCTTACGCCCCGGCTTACAGAAGAGGGAAAGCTGTCACCCGGCGATTTTCCCGGTAGATTTTCCGAAAAATGCGGAAGGCTTGAGCTTTTGTGCGATGCAATAAACAGCGAAGCCCATCTGCTTCTCGTTCGCCGCAGCCTTATGGTGCGCCTTAAGGACAGTCAGCGCACAGTGGCATACCAGTACCGTGATATGTCCCGGATTCTGGAAACAGTTTCCGCCGAGCTTGGTACAGGTGTAAAACCGGAGCCTGCCCTTGAGCGTCGTCTCGCCAAGTATCTTTTGTCACTTAACATAAACGCCGGCTGCGCTGTTTTCCGCATAAAGGGAGGGCGGCTCCGCTGTGAAATCTGGGGCAACGTATCGGCACTTACTTCAGACGAAGGGTATCTTGAAAAGCTGTCGGAGCTTATGGGAATACGTCTTTGTACGCCGTCGTACAGCGAGGAATCGGGAAAGCTTCTGCTTTTTGAGGCGGAGCCCATAAGCATACGGTTGGGCACAGCCTCCGCAAGGCGTGCGGGAAAGCGTGTCAGCGGTGATACAAGCCGTGCTTTTCGGACAGACCAGGGGCTTTTCTACGCCATTATTTCCGACGGTATGGGCTCCGGCGAGGAGGCTGAGCGCATAAGCCAGCTTACGGCAGGGTCACTGAGAAAGCTTCTTCTGTCCGGCATCTCACCCTCACTGGCACTCAGCCTTCTTTCCGACGTTATGTACCTTAAAAGCGAGCTTACACCCCAGAGCGCCAGCATTGACCTTTTTGAGCTTAATATGTTTACCGGCGAGGGAAAAATATACAAGTGCGGTTCCGCTCCCACCTATCTTAAGCGGGGCGATATAGTGAAGAAAATATCCGGCGGCATTTTCCCCGTAGGGCTTATGAGTCCCGGAAAGGACGGCGTAAAAACCACCTCATTCCGGCTCCGTCCCGGCTCCTGGGCGGTACTTATTTCCGACGGCATACTTTCCGACAAAAATGACGGCTGGCTTTCCCAGCTTATCGCCAGTGAGGAAAGCGAAAGTCCAAAGGATTTTTCCCTCAGTATTCTCAAAAAGGCACAGGAGCTTGAGGGAGGAAGCGACGACATGACGGTAATCGCCATAAAATGTGAGGAAAGGTCCTAATTTTACGGTTTTTTATGGAACAAAGATGGTATATATAGGGTAATTGCCGGGCAAACTGAATTACAGAGAAAGGCGTAGGAGCGTGATATGAAAATGGTAAAAGGCATAACCCGCCGGGTAGTGGTGATAAAAAGTCCGGACCCCAGAATATTTGACGAGGCAATATTTCTTGTGAAGGAGGACGCGTCCCACAACGGCGTCACCGCCCTGGAAATTTTAAATGAAGCCCAGATAGCTGCTCAGAGCTATATTGACAGCCACACTCCGGTGAGAAAACCGCTGTGGCAAAGGCTTCCTGCCCCGGTCTTTGCCCTTATGGGCGCAGGGGCAACGGCGCTTA